>JAGSHA010000059.1 GCA_023954795.1 Oceanospirillaceae bacterium
ATTACCATCCGCATCAATCGCCAGATCTTCAGGACACGTTGGGAAGCCCAGAGGTGGTGATTTCAGCGGTGTATTCGGCGCCATCTCTTTGGCTGGTTTGATACCCGGTGGAACATGTTTCGGGAACGGTGGCTTCGCCAGATGGCCCCCAGGACAGTCAATCGTGCCCAGCAGAACCTGCAGCAAGTGGATCGCACGACAGGTCTGGAAACCGTTGGAGTGTGCGGAGATACCACGCATCGCATGCATGGATACCGGACGACCGATGAACTTGTCTTGTTTACGACCTGCCCAGTCGGTCCACTCTACATCGATAGTAATGGTTTCTTTGAACGCGACGTGCGCCATTTCCAGCGCCATGCGTTCGATATCTTCAGCGGCAACACCACACTCTTTCGCGGCATTTTCCGGTGCGTACTGCTCGTCCATGTACTTGTCGAGCATGATAGTCATGGCGGTGCGCAGTGGCGTACCATCAGGTGCGGTGTGCTCACCAAACAAAGCGGGATTAATATCCGGCAGGTTGGCATCTACAAACTGTTCTTTAACCAGATCCCACACTTGCGGCTGTTCACTGTCGCCCCGGTAGAACAGGCCATCACCCTTCTGTCCCGGCGTGTTCACAACCAGCTGTGCTGAGTTGGTGTAACGGATCAGGAACTCTTCATCCACCAGCTGGTTTTTCAGCAGTACATGAACCATCGACAGCGCCAGTACCGCATCAGTACCCGGACGGATCGCAACCCACTCATCGGCAATTGCCTGATAGCCGGTACGAACAGGGTTCACCGCAACAAACTTAGCGCCGCGCTCTTTGATCTTCTTCAAACCCAGTTTGATCGGGTTGGAGCTGTGGTCTTCCGCCACGCCCCACATCATGAAGTATTTGGTGTTATCCCAATCCGGATCGCCAAATTCCCAGAATGCGTGACCCATGGTGTACAGACCGCCCGCCGCCATGTTCACGGAGCAGAAACCACCGTGTGCAGCCCAGTTAATGGTGCCGAACTGGCTCGCCCACATACCGGTCAGTGCCTGCATCTGGTCACGACCTGTGAAGTACGCCAGTTTTTTAGGGTCGGTTGCACGGATGTGAGACAGGCGCTTTTCAAGCATATCCAGCGCCTGTTCCCAGGAGATCTCTTCGAACTCACCTGCACCACGTTCGGTACCCGGCTTACGCAGCAACGGCGAGCTAAGCTTCGCCGGAGAGTACTGCTTCATAATGCCTGAGTTGCCTTTGGCGCAGAGGACACCCTTATTGATTGGATGGTTGGGGTTACCCTGAATGAAACGGACCTTGTTGTCCTCTACTGTGACTTTGATGCCACAGCGACAGGCACACATATAACAGGTCGTGTATTTGGTCTCTTGGTTGTCCCGATCTTCAAACTCAGGAAGGCCAGACTGAACCGGAATTACATTGGCTTGGCTTGTCATATTTATTATCCACCGTTGCATCAGTGCCGTATCACTGACGCAGTTTTTATATACCGCGACGAGCGTCGGTTTGTCCTAAACCACTAGGACAGCCTCACGAAGTTATAGCTCTGATATTCATGCTATGGGGGGGGCTGTTTCCAGACAACGACCAGACCGCGGGCGCAGATGGGGCCAGCATGGAAAACAGTGGTACCAGAGGGGGACTGGCCTAAACAGGGGGTTAAGGTTGGCCCCAAACCAATGCATTAGGTATTGCACACGCGGATTTTCAACAGGGTGAATTTGTAGGGCAGCCTTTAGGCTTCACTCCTAACTGTAGGGTAGGCTTCAGCCTACCGGCAGCCTAAAGGCTGCCCTACAGAACACATCTAAACATAAAGTAAGCAGACACAAAAAAGGCGCCTAAATTCGGCGCCTTATTCAATACATATTCTTTTATAACCAACCAGTTACCACTTTAACCTCAAGGAACTCCTCCAGTCCCCAGGCACCACCTTCTCGGCCGTTACCTGACTGCTTATAACCACCGAACGGCGCCCCTGCTCCCAGCATCTCACCATTGATCTGGACCATGCCGGAACGCAACTGACGCGCGATACGGTTTGCCTTTTCACCGTCCTGTGTCTGGATGTAATTGGTCAGTCCGTAGAGGGTATCGTTCGCAATCTGAACCGCTTCTTCTTCGCTATCAAACGGAATGATAGACAGCACTGGACCAAAGATCTCTTCACGCGCAATCGCCATCTCATTGTTCACATCAGCGAACACGGTTGGCCGCACAAAGTAGCCCTTTTCCAATCCTTCCGGTTTACCGGGGCCACCCGCGACCAGACGCGCACCCTCAGCGATACCTTTATCAATCATTCCCTGAATCTTCTCATACTGCAGACCAGAGACCACTGGACCAATATGACGCCCTTCAATAGACGCGAGATCAACACTGGTCTTCGCTGCCACATCGGCCGCAGTCGCCACCGCCTGATCATAAACAGAGCGTTCAACCAGCATCCGCGTTGGCGCATTACAGGACTGCCCGGTGTTGTTAAAGCAATGACGCACACCGCGTACAACGGCTTTTTCATCGGCATCAGCAAAGACAATATTCGCACCTTTGCCGCCCAGCTCCAGGCTCACACGCTTCACCGTGTCCGCTGCATTTTTGGAGATTGCGACACCCGCACGGGTGGAGCCCGTAAACGAGATCATATCGACATCAGGATGACCGGATAGCTCGGAGCCCACCCCAACACCATCACCATTCACAAGGTTAAATACACCTGCCGGGAAACCTGCCTCATCGATCATTTCAGCAAACAGCACGGAGGAAAGAGGAGACACTTCAGACGGCTTAAGCACCATCGTGCAACCCGCAGCCATCGCTGCAATCACCTTCAATGCCACCTGATTCATTGGCCAGTTCCACGGCGTAATCAAGCCGCAAACACCCACCGGTTCATACAGAATATGGTTATTAGGTGCCTGATCGCCCAGTGGTTGCTCAAACTCGAAGTTCTTTAATGCACGCATCAGGTTCTTGATATGGCCAGCGCCCGCGCCCCATTGAGCGGTTTTAGCCAGCGCCATCGGCGCGCCCATCTCGGTTGAAATAGCTTCAGCCATCTCAGCCGAACGCGCTTTATAAATAGCATAGAGTTTTTCCAGCAACGCCATACGTTCCTCTTTGCTGGTCTGGCTCCAACCTTCAAAGGCATTGCGCGCAGCCGCCACAGCAGCATCTGTATCTTCTTTGGCACCCAAAGAGATCACAGCACAGGGTTCTTCCGTCGACGGATTAATTACTTCGAAGTCGTTTGTACGAGCAGGTGAAACCCACTGCCCATTGATATAAAACTCGCGCTTTTCCAGCATCCTTATCGCCCTTTGCTCTAGTGACTATTGTTATTAGGTACATACAAATACAGTAAGTAATAGTACCTACTTCCTTTAGTCTAAGTCATGGTTTTCACTTATAAAGGACGATTTCGACCAATTGGCAGAAAAACAGGATGGATTTTGTGACACGCCCAGTCATTCAGGGCGATTGATGAGATGGAGGGATAACATTTCCGGCGTTACAGGCCGTATCGGCAATGCATATACGCACGCCCTGCAACCTCAGATATCATTTTGAGATGAATAGCCAAGCGCTAAATATTGGGTTTATCCAGCTCAAGGGTACCCGCTGATTTGGCCACTTTTGCACGTTTCAACGCATCAACAGAGAAGACGATAAACCCGGCCCAGACAAGTCCAAACGTGGTGAGACGCTCGGCATCAATCGCTTCACCAAATACGAATACCGCCAGCAGGAAATACAAGGTGGGTTCGATATATTGAAGGATGGCGACGGACGACAGGTTTTTCATACGCACCACGCCAAAAGCAAACAGGCCCAACGGCAAGATCGTCATCGGTGCGGTCAGCGCCAACAGCAAACGTACATCACCTTCTCCAGCCTCCCAGTGGGTCTTGCCTGCTGTTCCGATCAGGTAAAACAAGGCAAACGGAATCATCAGGATTACTTCCGCACTCAGCCCGTTCAGCGTATCGATCTTCACCTGCTTTTTGATCACACCATAACAGCCAAATGCCAGCGCGATACCGACAGTAATCCATGGAAACGTATCGAGGTTAAGGCACGCGTAGATAAAACCCGATGCACACAGAATCAGCGCCAACTTTTGCAAGGGTGTTAACCGCTCACGGAGATAAAGCACACCAATCAAAATACTGATCAGTGGAGTAAGGAAGAACGCAAGGCTAACCATCAATACCTGTCCATGGGTCGCCCCCCACGTATTCAGGTACCAGCTCGTAGAGATACAGGCCGTAGAGAGAAATAGCCAAAAGAACGTCTTAGGATCCATCAACATCTTGAACACCCGCACAGGAGTGACCGTCAGCCACAAAAGCAACGCCATGAGAGGAACCGACCACAACACACGGAGGGCAAAGATCTCCATCGCCTCAACACCTTTGAGGTACTGATAGAACAAGGGCATCAGGCCCCATACGGTGTAGGCAGATAAGGTCCAGAATAGACCGTTTTGTGGCAGATTTGATGGTTGCATGGATTGCGGAACACACTTCAGCGAGATGGAAAGAAGGCGGCATTATCCGTATGCACCAAAATAGGTCAATTAAAGAATTTTGAACAATGTATAAGATCACCTGATATTTCATTCATAGTGAAATTTTCAGAGACACGCGGGCATACCTTCAGCGTATCTCTTGAGGTATACGTTTATTTACTGAAGTGCATTTTGCGGATTATTGATTCGCGCCGTGATTTCATTCAACCGTGTAAAGCCCTGCAGCGCTTCAGGTAATATCAGAGCCGCACCAATGTATTCCCATGAATAGGTGACAATTGAAAAAATGGTTCCTACGGTCAAGCCATCAAGCCGTGCTGCCAGCCACAAGTTCCCCACGATAAATACCGATATTGCCGCGAATATCAGGCCATAAAGAACCGCTTCCACATCAGACTGTTTCACCTCCCAGCGGCGCAGCAGTGACAGATGTTTAGGTAATGCCAGGTAAAAGCGACTGCTTCGCTCCAACAGGGATACCTGACGTTCAACCTGGGCATTCAACGCTTGGTTGAGTCGATAGAACGTGCGATGAAAACAGCCGTATAGCAGTAACATCACCACCGTGACACCCATAGCGGATAGAGCAAGATCTCCCCCAAACGACGTTAACACCACCAGCGACACGACTATCTGAGTCATGCTCGTGATGAGCTGCGGTACCTGATGCTCTAAGAAGTCGACTAACTCCCGCGACATGTCCAGGCGAGCACTGCGTACCGACAATGGCAACGCATGGTTAAGGCGATCCACTTCCAAGCCCAGCTCAACTTTCATGGCCCCATATACCCGCGTGTCATAGACACGTCGTGCGACGGAGATCAGCGTCAACAACATCAGCACAACAAAGAGCGAAACCAGATCATCAATATTTCCCTCTTGAAGACCGTCAATGGTCAATCCGATAAACAGGGGAATAGATGCCAACAAGAGGTTTTCGACCAAAACAAGACACCAGGTTGCAGACACTCGCCTGCGGTTGCCCCTGATTAAAGCACGCAGATTCACCTTTCTTTCCTTCAACACCACGCCCTCTCAAAACCCTGCTGCAGATCAAAATATAAGTTGTCATTTTTGACAATCTATATAATTTCACCTTAAATTGTCAACATTGACAGCATTTAGAGCAATCCATTTAAGACACGGCTCGAGTCTTGATACAGAGAGATTTAGCAATGAAGGTGACTTTAATAAAAGCCTCCGCCTCAGGAGCATTTAAAGACTACAAAGCATACATGGGCGCCCCGCCACAAAGCGTCTATTCCCTTGCCGCAACCACACCTGAATATATTGATATAGACATCATCGACGAAACCTCTGACAAGCCGGCTCCTATCAGACTGGAGAGCGACCTGGTCGCTATATTTATGTCAACGCCCGATGCAATGCGGGGCTATGAGTTGGCAGATCGCTATCGTGCGCAAAATATCACCGTCGTTTTTGGCGGCCTCCATACATCATTTCTGCCTGACGAAGGACTGATACACAGTGACGCGGTGCTGATCGGGGAAGCAGAGACCACCTGGCCTCACCTATTGGATGATTTCGCAAACGGCAGATTGCAGGCGAGATACGAACAATCCCGCCCTTCAGATCTGGCAAAACTTCATCGCTATCCGCATGAGTATATGGACCTGGCCCCCTATCAAGGGCTTGGATCTGTGGTTGTATCCAGGGGTTGTAAGTTTCAGTGCAGTTACTGCACCGTGCACCGTTTCTTTCCCGAATTCCGTACACGCCCCGTCGGCCAGATTGTTGACGAAATTCGTAGCTCCGGGCTCGAATACATTGAGCTACACGCAGACAATTTGGTGGCGGACCGGGAATTTGCATTCGAATTATTTGAAGCTCTGAAACCGCTAAACATTCAATGGCTCGCGGAAGCAACTATCAACATTGCGGAACACGACGATCTTTTGAACGCCGCAGCTGAAAGTGGCCTGTTCTATCTTTTATCCGGTATAGAGACACCATCCCATGCGGCACTTAAAGCGGCGGGTAAAGGGTTTATTCGGGTAGACCGTACAAAAGACTATATTCGTAAGCTTCACGATTACGGTATCGCGGTGGACTCGGCCATGCTCTTTGGCTTTGACGAACATTCCCCTGATATTTTTGAAGAGACATTAGCGTTTGTAGACGATGTTGAACTGGATGTTTGCCATTCAGTCATCGTCACTCCGTACCCAGGTACTTTGCTGTATAACCAATTGAACGAGCAGAATCGCATATTGCATCAGGACTGGTCACGCTATGACGGCACAAACGCAGTGTTTGTACCCAAACAGATGACCGCTCATGAACTGGAAGACGGGTTGAACGGGTTCCATGAACAATATAATTCTCTTGGACGTGGCCTAAAACGCCGCTTTACGAAAGCACGAAACCTGGGCTGGATTAACTCTTCCTATATGTGATGCCACGCAGGAGGCACGTTTGAACAACATAAAGTGGAAAGCAATATCTGCCATCGGTGCGATGCACATATCGTTCTGGTTCAATCTCCCGTGGGTGTTGGGGATTATATTGCTGGCATGGGTCATACCCGATATCCGAAGCGGTCAGACACACTTTTTTGAGAATCTCAGTAAGCATAGAGATCCAGTCTTGTATTGGCTGGTAATCGTCACCTGGATTTTCTTTGGCATCTATTTGCTAAACCCAACACCTGCTCTGCTTCAATAACACAAACATCAAATGCCTTTAAGGCCCGTCAAAACAAAAAAGCCGGTTCAGAGTGCAGTCCGAACCGGCTTCAGGGTGGGCCTGGCGCGCAGTCATCGACTGCGCTGTATCACTAATCTATCAGGCGATCTGACGATCCACAGTCGCAGCGACCATACGGGTCAGACTGCTCAGGTCAAAGATTGGCAATCCAAATCGAGCCTGTAGTTTTGGCGCAAAGTGGGACAGGTCCGTACACTCCAGCACCACCGCACCCACATCCGGGTTCTGATCCAGCATATTCTGAACCACTGAGCACAGCTCTTCTTCGAACAGGTCCATATCCAGATCATTAGTCTCACCACGCAGAATCACTTCAGCAAACTGCTTCTGCTCCTGCATGCCTGCCACCACGATCGGCTCATCAGCAATACCAACACCTTTCAGATGATCCTCGGACAAGGCATCACTGTTGGCGACGACGACACCGACCTTCTGGTCACGCTTCAGCATACGAGAGACCAGCGGTACCTGAATCAGGCTAGACATAAAGACCGGGACATCCACGGCATCGGCGATCTCTTTTTGATGCAGAGCCAGAAAACCGCAGCTGCCTGTGATCGCCTTCACACCTTCGCGCTCCAGTTCTTGCGCCGCTTCGATAAAGGGTTTCAGCAGCTCAGGATCACGTTCACGGATTAAGCGGTCAATCGTAGCCCCCTGCACCGTTTTATAGAAAACAGGGAAATCGAAACTGCCCGGATGTTTAATATGGCCATCGGGTTTCGGGAAGTAGGATTCCAATGAGATCACGCCCATGGTCAACCCACAAATATTGATGCCGCCTTTAATAATCATAAATGTACCTTTATTTTTGTTCTCTGGTCGCCGCGTATCAGCTAAAACGTGCAGCGGAAAATGGTGTCAGGTCGACCGATGGGGTCTGGCCTTGAATACTTTCAGCAATCAGCTGGCCGGTAATGGCACCGAAGGTCAAACCCAGATGCCCATGACCAAATCCAACACTGATCCGGGGATGCTGCTCTAACGGACCAATCACCGGCAGTGAATCCGGTGTTGATGGACGACTGCCCACCCAGGTCGATTTAATCTCCGGTGTATCATCCAGCATCACTTTGGCGTGCTCTAACATGGTTTCAGCACGCTGCGGGTTCAATGGCGCATCCGCAGACGCAAACTCCGCCGTACCGGCGAGACGCACGCCATCGGCCATTGGGGTCAAAAACACCGCTTTATCCAACCACCCGACCGGACGGCTGAGCTGTTTATCGCCAATATCCAACGTCAGATGATATCCACGCTCGCTTACCAGCGGCACTTTCACACCCAACGGCGCCAGCAGCGATTTAGAGGCCACACCCGTGCAGATCACCACACGATCAAAACTAACAGAATGCTGAGACAAACGCAGATCAACGCCGTCTTCTTTAGGCTTCACTGCCAATACTTCATCCTGCGCGATGATGCCGCCATTGGCGGTAAAGTGATGCGCATAACGACGACTCAGCTCCAACGGACTGACCGTAAAGCGAGTGTCGGGATAAAAAACGCCACCGGCGTGAAAACCTGCAAGATCAGGCTCTAAGTCACGCACCTGTTTAGCACTCAGAAACTGGAGGTTAACTCCCTGCTCCCGACGCTCTCTCAGATCGCCTTGCTGCGCGGTAGCAAAACCGTCTTCTGTTGCAAACAGCCCCAGACAACCCTCAGATTTAATAAGATCCGCCGCGCCCGTCAGCGCCAACAGATCTCGATCCGCTTGCTGGGTATGTTCTTGCAATGCTTTTAATGCCGCCTTGCCCTGTACATACTTTGCAGGGAAACAGGCCTTGAAGAATCCCCAGCCATAGGGCATCAGGGATGGGAGATAACTGCCTTGCATGGAGAGCGGACTTGTTTTGTCCAGCAACATACCCGGCATCTTGCACATCATCGCAAACTTGGCGAACGGTAAGCGGGCATAATCAGCAAACAACCCGGCATTACCGAAGGATGCACCCATACCCGGCGCTTCCTTGTCGATGACAGTGACTTTATATCCCGCCTTTTGCAGGCTAAGTGCAGTGGATAGACCCACCACCCCAGCACCGATAATCGCAATATGTGAACTTTGCATATTCGCTACGTGGTGGGTTCACCACGCCTCAGTAACTTAAGCTTTTGCGGCCACAACCTGAATTTCTACCAGAAGTTCAGGGCGGGCCAGACGGGATTCAACACACGCACGTACCGGTGCATTCTCACTGTCGACCCACGCATCCCAGACCTCGTTCATCTGGGCAAACTGGCGAATATCGGAGACCCAAATATTGGCACTGATTAGATGGCTTTTGTCACTTCCGGCATCAGCCAGCAATGCATCGATCTGTGCCAGTATCTGGCGGGTTTGCCCCGCCATATCTTCAGACGGGTCTTTTGCAACCTGACCGGCGGTCCAGACGATGTCGGCAAAGCTCACCAGCTGACTCATACGTTGATTGGAATGTTGGCGTTGGATCATTTCATACTCACTTGTCATCAGTTTTCTTCAGCGGGCTAGCCGAGTTGGATCTGAGCCAACGGACCAGTTCATCCCTGTTGTCGTCTCATGTTTTCGTCTTTTGCATGAACACATCATTGTGTAACTGGTCAATCGGCAGCCTGAATCATCAAAACAGTGAACCTGCCTGCCCCGTAGGACTGATACGGAAATACAGACATGAATAATTTGCAGACAGTGGGATGACTGAACGAGATAAGAGAAGGGATCAAGATGCAAAGTGAACACCGTGATTTGTTTCACGTTGCGAGCACACACGATGCGTATATTGAGAAGCTTCTTTTATTTTTATATTCAGCCTGATGTCTAAAACAATTCAGGTCAGAGCCTTGATGCAATTATTATTTGCCTCAGAAAATATAATCACAAATCGTATTTATTTAAGATTTCATCAGAATTTCTTATATTCAAAAATATCGCGCCCTGGATCTGTGCATCGGCTTCAATGCACTCAGCGCTATCCGTCTTAAGAGGCAGTAAGGAAAACATGGCGCCACTTTCTTCTAAAAGTATTCTGACTGACACAACACCCAACAACGCCACCTGAACACTTTGGTTTTCTCTAATAACCCCACCCGTCGCGTTTTTATATCCCGATCTAGACTTGTATATAGAGAGGATAGAGACGACCTAAAAACATAAGCAAAACTTATATAATCAAATATTTTTTAGAATTGTATCTATATTCAGTTTATTTACACTGAATGAATCAGCGACCTATGGCGTCACCAGTTCAATGGCCGTAAATGAATTGACCGCCCGCTAGAGGCACCGTGTGAACGGCAAGCGCAGGTCGAATAAAAATAAGAAATACTTAGGTATTACAATGGATAGAAGAAAAATAGACGTCGTTGTATCGACGTTCTTGATCATCGTTTCGGTGATCATCCTAACCAACGACAACCTTGTAGAAGGTGGTGCGGAAAGTGACCTGGGGATTATGTTTCTGCCCCGCGTGGTTGCTGGCCTTATGCTCATCTTTGCGGCGACTATCGCTATCCAGTCATTCAGCAAACTCTCCAAGGGTGCCGAGCTTGAAGGCCAGGAACTGATTGTGACGGACGGTTTCCGCGGCATCTTTATATACATCGGTATTTTTGTAGCCTATTGGCTTGCCGTTCCGCACCTCGGATTCATGGTTACAACGCCCTTTATCATGCTGGCCGTCGCCATACTCCTAGGTGGCCGTAACTGGATACCAATCATTGCGATATCTGTTATCACCCCCGTTCTGATCTATTACGGATCCAGAGAGTTTCTGCGGGTCTATCTGCCAACCTGGACACTGTAAGGGGAGATATTCAGATGTTTGATAATATTCTTAGCGGTTTCTCATCTATCCTCGCAATTGGTCCGATTCTGGGCATTATTGCAGGCGTTTTCATCGGTATTACCTTCGGCGCAATCCCAGGTATCTCCTGCATCATGGCCATCGCCATCATGCTGCCAATGACCTTTTATGTCGATCCGATCATCGGTATTACCATGCTGCTGGCGGTCTATAAAGCCGGTATTTATGGCGGTTCAATTTCGGCCATCCTGATCAACACACCCGGGGCGGCGGCATCGTTCCTGACCGCTCAGGACGGTCATGCACTGACGAAATCAGGCAAAGCCGGTAAAGCACTGGATATGTCCCTGTTTGCATCCGTCTCCGGTGAGATGATCGCTACACTGGTACTGATTCTGGTGGCGGCACCGATCTCTGCAATTTCATTGCAAGCCGGCCCGATTGAAAAAGTGTTCCTGCTGCTGTTTGCCTTCACCGTGATTGGCTCGATGGCGGGTGAATCCATTCCGCGCGGTTTGTTGTCCTGCTGTCTGGGTATGCTGTTCGCAATGGTGGGTATGGACTCCATAACCGGGACCGCCCGTTTTACATTCGGTGTTGATGAGCTGATCGGTGGCTTTACGTTCACGCCGATGTTGATCGGTATTCTGGTGATGCCAGAGGTGATCAATGTAATCCGCAGGCGCAAGATACCCCATCATGAGCTCGCGATTACCCATTCGCCGAATCCGGCTGATAACCGCATCAGCTTTAAAGAGTTCCGTGGCGTCTTCCGCACCATCCTGAAATCCAGTGGTATAGGTACCTTTATCGGTGCGCTACCGGGTTTGGGTTCAAGTACTGCGGCGTTTATCGCCTACGGTGAAGCAAAGCGCACCTCTAAAAAACCTGACGAGTACGGCAAAGGCTCTACTGAAGGTATCGCAGCGGCAGAATCGGCCAACAACGCAGTCTGCGGTTCCAGCATGATTCCAATGCTGACCCTGAGTATTCCGGGTGACGACGTTGCCGCACTGTTGATGGGCGCGTTCCTGA
>JAGSHA010000366.1 GCA_023954795.1 Oceanospirillaceae bacterium
CTGCGTTACTGGATATGCCCCAAGGTACCTTTGCCTCTGAAGTGAAAATTGAAGATGGCAAAGCGAACGTCACTCGTGAAGTTGACGGTGGCCTGCAGACTGTAGCGCTGAACCTGCCTGCAATTGTGACCACTGACCTGCGTCTGAATGAGCCTCGTTACGCATCTCTGCCAAACATCATGAAAGCGAAGCGTAAGCCGCTGGATGTTAAAACCCCTGCAGATCTCGGTGTTGAGCTGAAAGCGCACACTAAATTGCTGAAGGTAACCCCACCGGCTGAGCGTCAGGCGGGTATTAAAGTAAGCAGCGTCGACGAACTGGTCGAGAAGCTGAAGAACGAAGCCAAAGTAATTTAAGGGGTGATCTAATGGCTATTCTGGTTATTGCAGAACATGACAATAGCACCCTGAAAGGTGCGACACTGAACGCAGTGACTGCTGCGACTCAGATGGGTGGTGACCTGCACGTGCTGGTTGCAGGTGCAGGCTGTGGCGCAGTTGCTGAAGAAGCGGCGAAGGTTGCAGGCGTAAGCAAGGTGCTGGTAGCAGATGCTGCAGCATACGAACATCAGCTGGCTGAAAACATGTCCAAGCTGGTAGCTGAGCTGGGTAAAGACTACAGCCACATCGTAGCGCCAGCGACCACGACCGGTAAGAACTTCCTGCCACGCGTATCTGCGCTGCTGGATGTTGCACAGATTTCTGAGATTACCGCGGTTGAATCTGAAAATACGTTCCAGCGTCCAATCTACGCGGGTAACGCCATTGCGACTGTACAGTCTCTGGATTCGATCAAAGTCATCACTGTACGTGGTACTGCATTTGATGCGGCTGCGGCAGAAGGTGGATCTGCGGCTGTTGAAGCTGTGGGTACTGTACACGATGCAGGTATCTCCAGCTTTGTTGGTGAAGAAGTTGCTGTATCTGACCGTCCTGAACTGACGGCTGCAAAAGTAGTTATCTCCGGTGGTCGCGGTATGGGCAACGGCGAAAACTTCTCTATGCTGGAAACTATCGCAGACAAACTGGGTGCAGCGGTTGGCGCATCCCGTGCGGCAGTTGATGCTGGTTTCGTACCAAACGATATGCAGGTGGGTCAGACAGGTAAAATTGTTGCGCCTGAACTGTACATCGCGGTGGGTATCTCCGGTGCCATTCAGCACTTGGCAGGTATGAAAGATTCCAAGATCATCGTTGCAATCAACAAAGATGAAGAAGCTCCAATCTTCTCTGTTGCTGACTACGGTCTGGTTGCGGACCTGTTCGAAGCTGTTCCTGAACTGGAACAGAAGCTGTAAGACATGTAATACCAGGGCTGGTTTCTCGCAAGTGGCCAGTCCGTCCTTTACCTTGGCAGGGCTTCATAGGGATACGTGATGCATCCCGATTAGTACTATGCCTTTATCTTTACCCGATACGGTTTCGTATCGGGTTTTTTTGTTATTACGGTCAGCCGTTCTCTCTCTCTTCGTGTGGTCTCCTGATAAATCTACCGCTTCGTTATTGTCAGTCATCAGGTTGTGGTGATCGCTGCTTATTGTGGATTATGTTGAGGTTATCGGTCTGACTTGCCTGGTTTCAGTCTGTGGGTTTTCCTGAATCTTATCTGCTTTGTCCGGAAAAAGTGTAAGCGTGCTGATACATAAGTCCCTCATCTACTGCAGTCACGTCACATTAATCGTTTAGTTATCAGCGGCTTGGAATCTTGGCTCCAAAATTGCGTCAAGGTCCGTACGTAGCTGTATTTGATGGCTCCTAAGCTAATGCTCTTGATGTGGTGGTCATCGTGCTTCCCGTAAACTCTTTTAAGGAGATGCGTTATGAAACTGAGAAGTGTGGTTGCGATCGTGGTGGCAACGATCCTGGGTGCTTCATTGTCTTTTGCAGATAACCATAAAGGTGGCGGTAATCGGTGGGTGTTTAATCTGGTCGGGTCAGACGACATGTATGTGGCCATGGTGCCTGATATCGACGGAGATGGTTATGAAGATGAGGCGTTTTGCTTTGATGTTGATCTGATCAACGGAAAAAATCGTCAAGTGGTGGGCACAGCGACAGATTGTCTTTCAAATATTGAGTCTGGGTCAGAAGGAGGGCTTCAATTGGTCGGTACGACCTACTTCAATTTACCAAAAGGGAGCTTGGTAACCCGAGGGGTGACTTCGGTGCAGCCTGTAAATAAGCCCACGGTAACTCCCGATGGCGTGCCAATTAGTCATATAACCGGCGCGTCCAGCGATGAAAATGCAGTGTTGTGGGGGACCGGTAGGTTTGAGGGGCTGCAAGGAACCTCTCGTTTGTCTGGTATGGTTGACCTGACTAATTTTGATGGTGAGGGAACGCCTATTGTGTTTGATTGTTTGTTCGTGGTTGATCTGGAATAGATTGGTGGGCTAGAAGTGTTGATATGTAAAAAATATCCCCGGTGAGGGTGGCTTCCGCCACCGCTCAACCGGTGAGAAGGGGAAGGGTATTCGGGATCAGTAGCTTATGCAGCTGCTGATTTACGGGAATCGTGATCTGGGTGGCTTGCGATGAAGTGCTCCAGCACTTTCTGCAACAGTGCTTCGTGGCCGCGGTTGCCTTCGCGATGTGCTTTATCAATGTCATCCAGAATAATGCGCTTAATCTTCTGCTCGCCCTCGTGGTTGATCATGTATTGTCCGAATGCGAGTGCAATCATTGGGTCTACGTGCTCGTGCTCTGCAATGGCGTTTACTTCGCCAGAGGTTAGATCACACATATCCAGGCATTCTTCGTATGTAAGCATTGTTCTTCCTCTTTAGCTTCGGTTTGTAAGCTGGGCACTTATTATTATTTTCTGGACGTTTTCCCCGGCGGAATTTGCCTTGGGGAATATCAGTGTAGGCGAGGGGTTGGTGATTCTCTAACCAATTTTGCAGACAAATTCTCATATGAATTTCGTTCAAAATTAATCCTTTTCATGTTGCGCTCGCACAGCGAGAATGGGACTCATGATGAAAAAATGTCATAATTTCAGGGCGTTAAATTCACCGTGCGGAAGCAAAAATGATTATTAATCTAACAGAGCTGTCACCCAATAAGGTTTATCACACCATGACACAAACGGTTGTTCCGAGACCGGTGGCGTGGGTGTTGTCTGAGCACGAGAACGGAAAGCTCAATTTGGCACCGTTTTCATACTTCAATGCGGTGTGTAGTAATCCGCCTGTTGTCATGTTGTCGATCGGACGTAAACCCGATGGCAGCGACAAAGATACTTTTCGTAATATTATTGAGCGAAAAAGGTTCGTTATTCATCTCGCGCACCCCGAGCTTGCGCCACAAGTGACTAAGTCTGCGAAAGTTCTGCCGGATGGAGAGTCTGAACTTGAGTTGGTCGACATGGATACAGTGACGTTTGATGGTTTTGAGCTACCGCGCTTAAAGGATGCCCGTGTCGCGTTTGCCTGTGAGTTATATAAGCTGGACACCATTGGTGAAAATAATCAGAACCTGGTATTTGGCAAGCTATTGCGTATCTGGTTGGATGATGAGGTGGTTACCGAAGATGATAAGGGGCGTATGAAGGTCATGGCGGATAAGCTCAATCCTCTTGCGCGTCTGGGCGGCAATGAATATGTCACCGCCGGAAATATTTTGGATATTCCTCGGGAATCCTAGTCCGCTGCTAAGCTGTGGCATATAAGAGAGAGGATACTGATATGTCACAGCAAAGTTGGATGCCAGAACAGACACATCTGCTGACGCCCTACATCATGGTCAAAGATGCTGATGCATCGCTGGATTTTTACCAGCGGGCATTTGGTTTTGAAGGTTCCGTGATGATGC
>JAGSHA010000315.1 GCA_023954795.1 Oceanospirillaceae bacterium
ATCAGATTCTGGTGGTAACTTTTACCGAAGCCGCAACCGAAGAGCTGCGTGACCGTATTCGTGTGCGTATCGCTGAAGCCCGTCAGGCCTTTATGCTGGCGCTGAACTGGCAGGACGTAAAAGATCCGTTCTTGTGTCAGCTGATCGAGGCGATTGAGGATAAAGAGGCTGCGGTGCAGTTGCTGGAGCAAGCCGCCCAGCAGATGGATGAAGCGGCGATCTTTACCATTCACGGTTTCTGCCAGCGGATGCTTAAACGTCATGCCTTTGAAAGTGGTGCACTGTTTGAGACCGAGCTGACCCAAGATTCCCAGCGACTGTTGCATCAGGCGGTGATGGACTTCTGGCGTAACGAGATATATCGCATGGAAGCAGGTATCGCCTCGGCGGTACTGCATCTGTGGAAAACGCCGGTGGATCTGGGCAAAGACCTGAGCGGTTTCTGGAACTCACCGGAACTGCGTCTGCAGCCGGACCTGTCGGAGCAAAATCTGACCGAGCTGTTCGAGCAATTCCAGAGTCTGTTGCAACGCTTTAAGGCGCTTTGGTTGTCACAAGGCGCGGACCTGGAAGTATTGATCCGCGATTCGGGCGTTAGCAAGCAAAGCTATCGTAAAAACCTGCTGCCGAATTGGTTGGCGAAGATCGGCGAGTTCTGCGAAACCGACAGCTCGGTGCTGGATAAAAAGCTGGTCGAAGTGCTGGAGCGTTTTCAGCAATCACGATTGTATGAGAAGTCCCCCAAAGGTAATCCGCCGGAGCATGAATTGTTCCGCCTGACCGAAGAGCTGCTGGACGCGCGGGTGCCGGTGCGTGAGATTATGCTGGCCCGTGCATTTCGAGATGTACGCCAGCGCTTTAATCAGCACAAAGCGCAGCACAATTTGCTCACCTTTGATGACCTGTTGATCAATCTGGATCGCTCTCTGAATCAGGACCGATCCGGGTTATTGGCCTCGGCGATCCGCGCGCAGTTCCCGCTGGCGCTGATCGATGAGTTTCAGGACACCGACCCGATGCAGTATCGCATCTTCAGTCAGATATACGCCGCCGTACCGGATGACGAAGCGCAGGCGCCGGGGCTGGTGATGATCGGCGATCCTAAACAGGCGATCTATGCCTTCCGTGGTGCGGATATCTTTACCTATATTCGTGCGCGTCGTCAGGTTGAAGCACCCTATACGCTGGATACCAACTGGCGCTCGACGTCACGGATGGTGGAGTCCGTTAACCGGATTTTTGAAACGGCACAGGCGCCGTTTATCTACGAGCAGGATATTAAGTTCCAGTCGGTGAAGGCGGGTGGTAAATCGGATAAGAAACCACTCCAGATTGGCGGAAAAGCGCTGCCCGCGATGACGTTCTGGTATCAGGACGATGACGCACCGATCAATCGCAATACCTACTTCAGCCGTTTCGCCCGCTCGACCGCAGTGGAGATCGAGCGTCTGTTGGCGGGTGATTGCACGGTGGGTTGTCAGACACTGGCGGCGGGTGATATCGCGGTGCTGGTGCGTGATCGCTATGAAGCGGATGCGATCCGCACTGCGCTGGCAGAGTTTCAGCGCCCTTGTGTGTACCTGAGTAATCGCGAGAGTGTATTCGCCACACAAGAAGCACTCGATATGTTGTTGCTACTGCAGGCGGTGCAGGAGCCAAACAACGAACGCTTTGTCCGCGCGGCGTTGGCTACCTCGGTATTGCAGCTGGATGTAGAGGCGCTGGATCGCCTTAATCATGACGAACGCGCATGGGAAGCGGCGGTGGCGGAATTCACCGAGTACCAGCAGGTGTGGTTGCGGTTAGGTGTGTTGCCGATGCTGCACCGCTTATTGCAACGGCGAAAACTGTCGGAATTGATGCTCTCCCGTGCGGATGGCGAGCGGCGTCTAACCGACCTGTTGCATCTGGGTGAGCTGCTGCAAACCGCAAGTACAGAAGTTGAAGGCACTGCGGGCCTGTTGCGTTGGTATGCGGAGAAGCTGAACAGCCCTAACGGCAGCTCTGAAGATCAGCAGCTGCGTTTGGAGAGTGATCGCAATCTGGTGACATTGGTTACGATCCATAAATCTAAAGGTCTGGAATACCCTGTGGTTTTCCTGCCATTCCCTTGTGCAATGAAAGAGAGCAAGCAGGCGCTCTACCACGACGACAGTGGTGAAACGGTGGTGGACTTACAGGCCACAGACGAGGCGATGCAAAAAGCGGATGAGGAGCGTCTGGCGGAAGATCTGCGCTTGCTTTATGTCGCCCTGACCCGTTCGGTATACGCCTGCTACATGGGTGTGGCAGACGTGAAAGTGGGTCAGAAAAAAGATCAGTTACAACGCACGGCTCTGGGTTATCTGTTGTTGCAGGAAGGCCGTGAGCTGGATGAGGCGATGGCCGGTTTACCAGAGCTTTCAGCGGCGATTACGGTGCTGGAACCCCCGCAAAGTGCCCCTCAGATCGATCTGTTTGCCGCTGAGCCTGAGGCTAAGCCGGAGCTGCAGGTCCGCACCTTTAAAGGCCGGATAAAGCGTGACTGGCGGGTGACCAGTTACTCGGCACTGAGCAGTCATGGCAGTGGATATCAACTGCCGGAACTGCCTGGTTTGGATCTGGAAGTTGCCGGTGAAGAAGCGGAAGACGCAGAACCCGAGCAGACGATCTTCAGTTTTCCCAAAGGGGCCCGTGCCGGTACGTTTTTACACGCCGTGTTTGAGGATCTGGATTTCCCCTCGGCAGGGGGCTCGGAGCTGGATGAGTATCTGCAAGAGCGTCTGACGCTGGAAGGTTATGAAACCGACTGGACGCCGGTACTGAACACATTAGTGGCGGATGTACTGGACAGTGATCTGGACGGTCAGGGCTTACGGATGCGGGATCTCACCGCGCAGGACAAGCTGGTGGAGATGGAGTTTATGTTGCCAGTGAGTGGTCTGGACTGCGGTGCACTTAATCAATTGGTACGCGCAGAAGATAATCTCTCTGCGCAGGCAGGGCTGCTCTCCTTTGATCAGGTTAACGGAATGTTAAAAGGTTTTATCGACTTGGTATTCCGTCATGAAGGCCGGTATTACGTGCTCGACTACAAATCCAATTATCTTGGCGGCACACACGATGCCTACACCCAAGAGGCGATGGCGGATGCGATGATCGATCACCGCTATGATCTTCAATACCAGCTCTATACGCTGGCGTTACACCGTCTGTTGCAGAGCCGGATACCGGATTACAACTACGAAGAACATATGGGTGGTGTTTTCTATCTCTTTTTACGTGGGATGGGACAGGGGGATCAGGGTGTTTTCCATTGCCGTCCTGATGCGGGCTTTATCGAGCAGCTGGATCAACAGTTCCGGGCAGGAGACACCGCATGAGTGAATTATTGTCGGTCCTCCGTAGCCGGGTTGATGCCGGTGAGCTGCGCCCGCTGGACTATCAGTTTGGTCGTTTCTTGCAGCAAAAAGGTGCGCCTGATCTGGCGGTACTGGCAGGGACGTTGGTCAGCGCTGAACTGGCGCAGGGCAACGTGTGCCTGGTGTTGTCCCGCTTGCCAGAGTTGTCGCCTGAGTTGAAACAGCTGACCGTGCAGTTGGGCTTATCAACGCTGGGCCTGCACGCGCAGATCATCGGTGACGGCTCTGAAACAACACCGTTGGTGCTAAACGGTGAGCGGCTCTATCTGCACCGCTATTGGTCGTATGAGGTGATGATTGCGGCCAGTTTGCATACACGGGCAGCACGCTCGGATGTGGATCTGGAGACGCTCAGATCCGGCCTGAACAAACTGTTCGGTCGTCAAACTGCTGAACCGGATTGGCAGAAAGTGGCAGCAGCCATTGCCGCACAGCGACGCTTTTCAGTGATCTCTGGTGGACCGGGAACGGGTAAAACCACCACCGTGACCAAACTGCTGGCGCTTATCTGCGAACAAAGTTTGCAGCTGGGACGTGAACCCGTGATTAAACTGGCTGCGCCAACCGGTAAAGCCGCCGCACGTTTGTCTGAATCGATTGCCGGCGCAGTGAGCAAACTGCCGCTGTCGGTTGAGCAGCGCGCTTCAATTCCGGCTGACGCGAGTACCTTGCACCGTTTACTCGGTGTTATACCGAACAGCCATAGCTTCCGTCATAACGCCGAGAATCCCTTACATCTCGATCTGCTGGTGGTGGATGAGGCATCGATGATCGATCTGCCGATGATGGCGCGTTTGCTGGATGCTTTACCGGACAGCGCCCGGTTAATCCTGATCGGTGATCGCGATCAGCTCGCGTCGGTTGAAGCGGGTAGTG
>JAGSHA010000446.1 GCA_023954795.1 Oceanospirillaceae bacterium
CGCGCGATCTTCGTTATAAACCGGCATCACGACGGAGATGGTCTCATCGAAATGGGTTCGCTTGGGTCGATAGCGCCCACATAAAATGAGCTTAAATGTCCACTGACACCAAAAGTAGGCGATGACTAACAGGTAAAGGCTTAACGCCGGATCATTGATCAGTTCACGTATTGCAGAAATCATAGATAACTCCGTAGTTAGGTGGAGGGTTGGAATAGAAAGCCGGCAGTCGATTGCTGCCGGACTGCATGTGCAGTCACAACCATAGAAAGGGAAAGGCGGGCAGAACACGAGGGGGAAATGGGTATTTCAGAATTTGCTGTGTGAGGTGCGGGGTTCTCTAACGTAACGGCCGCTGAGAGCTGAATTTTCCGCAGTCATAACGTGTGTGTGCGTACAAATGTGCGGGAGTCTCTGAAACAGTACGATGAGTGGATAGGGAGAGAAATTCCGGCAAAGCCGCGTCATATTTGTATAATGGTCTCTTTGAACCCTGCGGCTTTGATAGCCCCGCGAACAACTGAGTAGCGATATGAGCGATAAAGGAACTCTGTATGTAGTCTCGGCCCCGTCCGGTGCCGGTAAAACCAGTCTGGTTAAAGCGCTGCTGGAGCGTGATAGTCGTGTGCTGGTCTCTGTCTCACACACCACCCGTGATATGCGTCCGGGGGAAGTGGATGGTAAGGACTACAACTTTGTCGATATGGATCACTTCAATCAGATGATCGGCGAAGGGGCGTTCCTTGAGCATGCGGATGTCTTCACCAACAAATACGGCACTTCACAGGTGTGGGTTGAAGAGCAGCTGGCTCAGGGTATGGATGTGATTCTGGAAATTGACTGGCAGGGCGCGCAGCAAGTACGCCGTCTGATGCCTGAGTGTCTTTCCGTATTTATCCTGCCGCCATCGCAGGAAGAGCTGCGTCGCCGCCTGACCGGTCGTGGTACCGACAGTCAGGATGTGATTGATCACCGGATGTCTCAGGCTGTGAGTGAGATGAGCCATTACGGTGAATATGACTACATGATCATCAACGATGACTTCGACACCGCCCTGAATGAATTGGTGGCGGTGTTTCTGAGCCGTCGTTTGGGGCAGAATCGCCAGTCCCAGAAACATCAGGAATTGCTGCAAGGACTCTTGTCAGCTTAACTATTGACCAGTAGAATGCCCGGTCTTTCGAAAAACCCCTAAACTAGAGGCTGAACATGGCTCGCGTAACCGTTGAAGATTGCCTGGATAACGTTGATAACCGCTTTGAACTGGTGATGGTCGCTTCTAAGCGTGCGCGTCAACTGGCTACCGGTGGTAAAGAAGCAAAAGTTGAGTGGGAAAACGACAAGCCAACCGTTGTTGCTCTGCGTGAAATTGCTGAAGGCCACGTAGATAAAACTGTTCTGGACGAAGTTGAAGAAGACTAACTCTTCCCCAACTCTGTTTTATACGGCATCATTCCAACTATCGGACAAATAAGTGCTTTTTTGCACTTGACGGTATTGTGGAGGGATGATGCCGACCATCGACGCACTTTCTGAACGCTTAACTGAATATCTGGATCCGCAACAGATCCGGCAGGTGCGTCGTGCTTATTTCTATGCCGAACAGGCTCACGAAGGTCAGCGCCGCAAAAGCGGTGAAGCCTACGTAACTCATCCGCTGGCTGCGGCCAGTATTCTCTCGACCATGCATATGGATCATCAAAGCCTGATGGCTGCGATGTTGCATGATGTGATCGAAGACACCGAAGTATCCTATGACGGCGTGTGCTCCCAGTTTGGTGAGTCAGTGGCTGATATTGTGGACGGTGTATCCAAACTGACCCATCTGGAATTTGAGACCAAAGCCGAAGCGCAGGCGAGCAACTTCCAGAAGATGGTGTTGGCCATGGCCGAAGATATTCGCGTCATTCTGGTCAAGCTGGCTGACCGGCTGCACAACATGCGAACGTTGGGGGCGATGCGCCCGGATAAGCAGCGTCGTATCGCAAAAGAAACCCTGGATATCTATGCACCAATTGCTGGTCGTTTGGGGATGCGGGATGTGCAGATTGAGCTGGAAGATCTGGCCTTTCAGGCGCACTATCCAATGCGCGCGAAGTATATTCGCCGTGCCGTCGTGCAGGCACGTGGTCAGCGTAAAGATGTGATCAGCTCCATTCAGGACACCATCAATCAGCGTCTGCGTCAGGAAGGCCTCAATGGCACAGTGACGGGTCGAGAAAAACACCTGTACAGCATCTACAACAAGATGAAATCCCAGAACAAATCGTTTGCGGAGATCATGGATGTATTTGCCTTCCGGGTCGTGACCGACAATGTGGATGATTGTTACCGTGTTCTGGGAGCCGTCCATAATCTCTATAAGCCCGTTCTGAACCGCTTCAAAGATTACATCGCTATCCCGAAATCCAACGGCTACCAGTCACTGCATACCGATCTGTTTGGGGCGCGTGATATCACCATTGAGGTGCAGATACGTACCAAAGAGATGGATGCCGTGGCGAGTCAGGGGGTCGCGGAGCACAGTCACTACAAAACGTACGGCGATTCCGACAGTGCCGTGGGTTCGTATAAACGTGCCCGCAAGTGGGTACAGGGCCTGCTGGAGATGCAGCAACGTGCCGGTAACTCGATGGAGTTTATCGAAAGCGTTAAGGAAGACCTGTTTCCGGATGAAGTCTATGTCTTCACGCCTCAGGGACGGATTCTGGAGTTGCCCGCCGGATCGACACCGGTTGATTTCGCCTATGCCGTGCATACGGATATTGGTAACTCCTGCGTATCCTGTCGTGTGGATCGCCGCTTAGCGCCGCTGTCTCAGGCGCTGGAAAATGGCCAGACGGTTGAAATCATCACTACGCCGAGTGCACAGCCGAATATGGCTTGGCTCAACTTTGTGATGACCGGCAA
>JAGSHA010000034.1 GCA_023954795.1 Oceanospirillaceae bacterium
ACGCGCCAGATACTGAAAGAAGCTCAGTTTTTCTTCAGTGTTCAAGCGCACATAGCGGTCCAGAATCTGCTGCGCAATCGCCAGCGCAACCGCATCTCCCCGCTGATTTAGCAACGCGGTGCAATCTTCCTGCAGCGAGTAGGCCATATCAAAGCGGGACGGGTCTTCAGCGTGCAACAGTTCGCGGCCTCGGGTGGCCACAGAATCGATCAGACGGTTAATCCACTTCATCTTCGCTGTCCTCCAGTATTGCGGCTTTCAACGCTTCATACTGATTTATCAAATGAACCTGCATCGCCTGATTAGCACCCGCTGCATCACCCGCTTCAATGGCCGTAATGATGTTGCGATGTTCTTCCAGGGAGTGGAGCAAGCGACCCTGCAGCTTGAGTTGCTGCTGGCGCGCCAGACGGATGACACGGGATAGATCGAGCGTAATCCGCTGCAGCCATTCGTTACCGGAGACCGCTTTCAACTCATCGTGGAAAACAATGTTTTCCTCGTAGTAGCTGGCCAGATCACCGTTGGCGGCACTCTCTTCCAGACAATCGTGCAGGTGGCGCAAGCGGCGTAACTCACTAGCGGTGGCGCGTTCTGCCACCAGCTGAGTGCAGTAGCCTTCCAGCAACGCCATGATCGGGAACAGTTCGTCCAGCTCTTCCGGACTGATGCTTTTAACGTAACTGCCCTTGCGTGGCACTAACTCCACCAAGCCATCGGATGCGAGCACCTTAAGTGCTTCGCGCAACGGCGTACGACTGATTCCCAGTTCATCGCAGAGTTTCATCTCGTCGATCCACTGACCGGGTTCTAACCGGCTCTCGTAGATCATCCTCGCAAGGATCTCTGCCACTTCCTCATACAACACTCTTCTTTTTATTATGCTCATGATTGATTGGCTTTATATTTAGTTTCAATTGAAATTGCATTGTAGTGTAATTAGTAATTACAATCAAAATGCATTGAAAACAAATACAAGAGGAAAGATGCATGAATTTATACCAGGCATTTTATGAGCGTTTTGCGCCTTATCCGGATCGCACGGCCTTGCGTATGCCCGAAACTGACAGCTCTATGACTTATGGCGAGTTACATGCACGTTCGGGACAATACGCGACACTATTAGCCTCATCCGGCCTTCAGGCCGGTGATCGGGTCGCCGTTCAGGTAGACAAATCCGGTGAAGCACTGGCGTTATATCTGGGTGTTTTACGCGCCGGGGGTACTTACCTGCCGATGAATACAGCGTATACGCCGGACGAGCTGGCCTACTTCGTGGAAAATGCCGAACCCGCCGTAGTGGTCTGTGCCGACAAGCAGAAAGCGGTGTTTGAAGCGATCCGTGAACGTACAGGTATTCGCCAGCGTATCTTTACGCTCAACACCGACGGTCAAGGTACGCTCAACACCCAGGCCAACGATCACAGCAGTGATTTCGTCACGGTTGAACGTGACGATGATGATCTTGCCGCAATCCTCTACACCTCCGGTACAACCGGGCGTCCAAAAGGCGCGATGATCAGCCACAACAACTTGCTTAACAACGGCCTGACATTGCTGGATTACTGGGGCTGGAAAGAGGGCGATGTACTCTTACACATGCTGCCAATCTTCCACGTCCATGGATTGTTTGTTGCCTGCAGCTGCGCGCTGCTCAACGCCAGTGAGATGATCTTCTACAGCAAGTTTGATGCGGCGGAAGCACTGAAATCACTGCCCGAAGCCACGGTGATGATGGGCGTTCCAACCTTCTATACCCGGTTGCTGGCTGAACCTGAATTCACGCAGGAAAAAGCCAAGAATGTACGCCTGTTTATCTCCGGTTCGGCACCTCTACTGGAAGAGACGTTCGCCGAATTTGAACAGCGTACGGGCAAAGCCATTCTCGAACGTTACGGTATGACCGAAACCGGCATGAACACCTCTAACCCATTGAACGGTCAGCGTATTGCGGGCACCGTGGGTTTCCCGTTGCCGGGCACTGAAGTGCGTATCATGGATGAGAACGGCCAGCCTTGCGCCACAGATGGCGTGGGCAGTTTGCAGGTCAAAGGTCCGAATGTCTTTCAGGGTTACTGGCGCATGCCGGAAAAAACCGCAGAAGAGTTCACCGACGATGGTTTCTTTGTCACGGGCGATCTGGGCACCATTAATGCCGACGGTTACGTCAGTATTGTCGGGCGCTCGAAAGACCTGATCATCAGCGGTGGGTACAACATCTATCCGAAAGAGATTGAGATGGTACTCAATGAGCTGCCAGGGGTGTTGGAATCAGCAGTTTTTGCCTTTGTTCATCCCGACTTTGGAGAAGGTGTCGCCGCGGCAATTGTAGCTGATGACAGCGCCAATCAGGCCACCGCAGAATCACTGACATCCATTTGTCGCGAACACCTGGCAGGCTTTAAAGTGCCGCGTCGCATTCTGTTCCTCGACGAACTGCCACGCAACACGATGGGGAAAGTGCAGAAGAATGTCCTGCGAGACCAATACGGTCAGAAAGAACTCTGATTGCACTGCCAGATAAACCTGACCTCCGGAACTGTCCCCCTTCGTTGTTCCTGCAATGAATTGTTCCGGAGGGAATACCTTGTCACGACCTTTAGTGTGTAACCGGTATCGGTTTAACCACCTTTTCCGCCACAAGAATGCGCTGCAAGTTCTGGATCTGCAGCTGCAACGAGTGGCTCAATTCAATGAGTTGCTGTCGCCCGCGCAGACGCTCGCCTTCATTCAGATGGTCCAGCGCTTTCACCAGATGGTCCGCCAGCTGATGCAATTGTTTGTGCACCGGTTCAATCTCGCGAAACTCCGCCCGATGCCCCAGCTGCGCACTACCCAGTCCGTAATACCAGCGTCCAAAGCGGCAGCTATGATAGTCATCTGGCCGCGACGTATGTTCCGGCGGCGTACCGTTCAGCCGTAACAACAGTTCATCAAGCCAATACTGGTGCTCTCGGGATGCCAATAGCAATGCCCGCTGCTCCGGCGAATGATAACTGGTCTCCATCATCCACTCTGGTGAGGGTGTCCAGTTGTCTGCCCAATCCAGCGCCTGTTCAACCGGCATCGGCCGGGCAATGCCATAGCCCTGAACAACCGTACAACCCATTTGCACCAATAGCTGCCCATGTTCAGCCGATTCAACCCCTTCTGCCACCAGCTGGCGATTAAAGGCCTGCGCCAGACCAATCACACTTTCCACGATCGCCAAATCCTCTTTATCGGTCAGCATGTCGAAGATAAAGGACTGATCAATTTTCAGAGTCTCGGCGGGTAAACGGCGAAAATAGGTTAGCGAGGAATACCCCGTTCCAAAGTCATCCAGCGCGATACGGAACCCCAGATCCTGACAGGCTTCAAAGATCTCACCCGCATGATTGATATCTTCCAACGCTGAGGTTTCCAGCACTTCGATCTCCAGCAATCCGGGCGACATACGTGGATAGGCATGCATATAGGACTGCAGACGCGGCATAAAGTCATCCGCCAATAACGTTGCCCCCGAAAGATTCACGCTAAGGCGTAACGCATACCCTTGCTGCTGCCACTGCTGAAGCCGCTCAAACGCTTGTTGCAGCACCCAGTGATCCAGTTCAATCTCAACCGGATGACCACTGATCAACGGCAGGAAGCGCGCGGGCACCAGCAGCCCATTTTGCGGATGTTGCCAGCGGATCAGCATCTCGAAGCCCAGTACTTTCTGCTGAACCAGATCCACCTGTGGTTGGAAATAAAGGACAAACTCCTCATGATGCAACGCGCGGCGGATATCCGCGATCGCCTCACGACGATAAACTGAGCGCTGGTCATGGTCGAGGTCATACAACTGATAGCGATTGCGGCCGGTCATTTTTGCCTGATACATCGCCTGATCGGCGTGACGCAGCAACAGATCCGCATCGGAGCCATCGTCCGGGTAGAGCGTGATCCCCATACTTGCAGAGACCTGCAACTCCAGCCCCTCAACATGGATCGGTCGGGCGATCAATGACAACACCCTTTCAGCGGTTAACTCACAGGTATGGACGCTTTCCAGCTCGCTCAGCAACAGCACAAATTCGTCGCCACCCAAACGTGCAACGGTATCGTGCGCGCGCAGACTACTTTTCAGCCGCTCCGCAATCTCCACCAGCAGCTGATCACCAACGTTGTGACCGTACTGGTCATTGATCTGTTTGAAACCATCCAGATCCATGTAACACACGGCTATATAACCCTGCATCCCCTCGGCAGAGCTCAACACTTGCTTCATACGATCAGCCAACAGCACCCGGTTGGGCAAACGGGTCAGCGAATCGTAATGTGCCAGCATCTCCAAACGTTCCTGATGGGTTTTCATCTGAGTAATATCAGAAAACACACTGACATAGTGGGTCAGCAACCCTTGGGTATCATGGATCGCAGAGATGGTGGTTAATGCGGTATATACCGTCCCGTTTTTACGCCGGTTGAAGAGTTCACCCCGCCAGTAACCCTGTGTATCCAGCACCCGCCACATCGTGCTGTAGAATGCCTCGGACTGGCGGTCGGATTTTAGAATTGACGGTTGCTCTCCCAGTACATCATCACGGCTATAGCCGGTAATCTCTGTAAAAGTAGGGTTAACATCCAGAATTCTCTGCGCCGCATCGGTCACCATGATCCCTTCATGGGCGTTATCGAACACCGTCGCAGACAAGCGCAACCGAGCTTCCGATTCAACCCGGTTGGTCTCATCCAGCACGTAGCCACGCAGTACTTCTACTTTCCCTTTATCGTCCCACTCCGCCACGGTGTAGTCATACAACCAACCCACCGAGCCGTCCTTACGCACAATGCGGTAACGCTGCTCCCAGCTGGTGCGTCCTTCCTCACAGAAACGGCTGACCTCTTCGCCCACCCGTTCGCCGTCTTCAGGATGAATACAATCACTGTAACGAAAACCTTCCGCCATCATCTCGTCAGGACCAAAACCAAATACCGTACCGATATTGGCCGAAGCGTAACTCACCCGCCAGCCCTCTTCCGGCCGCCATACCAGTACCGCTACCGGACCGTCAGTAAACAGATCCCGTTCGGCCTGCAGTTCTTTCTCAGCGAATCGGCGGGTACTGATATCACGGGCGATACCCAAAATCCCGATCAGGTTCTGCGCATCATCCTTCATCGGCGTTTTGATCACTTCATAGTGACCTTCATAACTGCCATCGGCGTGACGCAAAATCTCCTCGTTCTTACGCGCCGCATCCTTCTGTACCGTTAATGCATCGTTGTGACGGAAGTAGTCAGCGTCTTCGCGGGAAAAGAGGTCGTAGTCATTTTTGCCGATCAGATCCTGTTCTGAACATCCCGCAATAGACTCAAACTGACGGTTACAACTGAGATAACGCCCCTGCGTATCTTTTAACCACACCAGATCAGGCAAACTGTCCAACACACCACGGAATACGTCGGGTTGCTGGCGCCGCAGCATGTTTCCTGAAGCCGGGTATGAGAATGTGCAGCACTGCTGCAAAGCGTGCTGATCAATCAGATAGGTCTGCCGTTGTTCATCCATCATCACCAGATGGCTATCGCCATATTGTGAAAAGCAGGATTCTGCATCAGCGATAAAGCTCGTCAGATTGACGGTCAGAACAGGAGGAACAGATAGATTTTCAAGTACCGCGTTGGTACTGATGTCCTCCGCCAGAAACTGCATGATCCGCTTCATCGTCAGATACCCTGCCTGAATATCAGATGCAGACGGATAACCGATCATGCACACGGAATCTGAGTGGCGAGCCAATTGTTGAATGACAATTGATAGCGGTTGGTCGCTGTTAATCCAAGGCAGCGTTTTCCGCCACCGGACAAGAAAAGGGGGTATCTGATCAGAGTTCATACTACGTACCACTGGATCCTGACCCTGATCGATTGCAATCGGCATCATATCCCTCGATTTTCAGACGACCGTTACACCCGCAGATCCATCTGCCAGCCATGCCATCCGATCCTTTTTAATTACATCTTGTTATAAGGTTAATCATACCCTTTCTGGACCGGCATTATCACCTGATTTCAAACAAGAATATTATTTTACATTCATACTCAAAACAGGATAACACTATATAAACATGTCAATTACACTCGGTTTACAATATTGACCTAAGCCAGTATTCAAACAAATAAAACAAGATTTATACTGTTTTGGCGACAAGGGATCCGTATAATCGATCAATATTTCAACACATTATGCAACGCGGAGGCATCGCACCTCCCGGCATCAGGATATCCTGCACATTGCAGAGTGGAGCTTGCATGGACGACTCAAACGATCAGAATCTGGCTGGCGCGATCAAACGTGATGTGCGATCCATCGTGCAGCATAACGTGATCACCTGTCCTCCTGACTTCAGTTTGCAGCAAGCAACCCGCGAAATGTTCGACAACCACTGCAGTTCAGTGGTCATCGTGAAAGATGGCCGCCCAATCGGTATCTGGACCGAAGCTGATGCCTTAAAGATCAATTACGATTGTCTTGATCAAGCTACAACACTGATTCACGAGCTGATGAGCACCCCCGTCAGCACCATTGCACTGGACGCTTCGCTGGACGACGCCACCTGCCTGTTCCGCCGCAACGGCTTGCGGCACCTGGTTGTGGTCGATGAAGAGGAAAAGCTCTCCGGCATCATTACTCAGAGCGATGTGGTGATCCATCAGGATGTGGCCTACTTCCTGCGCATGAGTGAAGTCAGCACTATCCTGCCTCAACAGCAACCGCCCAAAGTCGATCAGTTATGCGGTCTGCCCGACGCTATAGCAGCAATGCGGGCAAGCCAGACCGACTGTATTCTGGTGACGGTGAATGAGCAGCCGGTGGGGATGTTGACCGAGCGGGATGTGGTGCGCCTGATTGCCCTTGATCAACTGCACCGCCAGCTCTACGAAGTGATGAGTACGCCGTTGATCAGCGTCTCGGAAAACATGAGCCTGCTCTCGGCGAGAGCCTTGATGGAGCGTCGCCATATCCGTCATCTCTGTGTGACCTGTGCCGATGACAGTATCTGCGGCGTGGTGTCTTTTGCGGATGTGCTGGCGAATATCGAGCAAGCATACGTCAACCGTTTACGCGATGCGCTGAACAACCGCACGGCGGATCTAGCGCAAAGCGAAAATAGCCTGAATATGGCAAAAGCACTGATCGATGCTTCGATGGACGGCATCATGGTCACCGACGAGAACGGTGCCATTCTGTCGGTGAACCCCGCATTTACGATTCTTACTGGCTATTCTGAACGCGAAGCGCTGGGGCAACGTCCCAGCTTACTCAGCTCTGGAAAACAAGGCCCGGACTTCTATAAAAATTTATGGGCAGCATTGAAGAAGAACGGTAGCTGGCAGGGAGAGATCTGGAACCGACGCAAAAACGGTGAGGTGTATCCGGAATGGCTCACGATTACCGTCGTCCATGACGCACGAAACAAACGCCGCCTTTATGCCGCCATCTTCAGCGATATTACCGAACGTAAGAAGTCGGAAGCGATTATCGAAAACCTCGCCTACTACGACCCTCTGACCAAACTGCCCAACCGTCAGTTGCTGTTTGATCGTCTGGATGTCGCGATGGCCACCGCCCACCGTATGAAGCACGGTCTGGCCCTGCTGTTTATCGATCTTGATCTGTTTAAACGGATCAACGATACCCTTGGGCATTCGGTGGGTGATGAAGTGCTGTGCGAAGTCGCTGATCGGCTGCGCCGCTGCATTCGCGAAGGAGATACGGTATCACGCATCGGTGGCGACGAAATGATCATTCTGATGACGGAGATGGAACACACCGACACCATCCATCGTGTGGTACAGCGGATCTTTCGCGCACTGGAAGAAAGCATCAATGTCGCAGGGCACGAGTTACACCTGACCGCCAGTCTGGGATGCAGTATCTATCCGGAAGACGGTACTGACCGCGATACGCTGCTGAAACATGCAGATACCGCCATGTACCGTGCAAAGAGTAATGGCCGCAACAGTTTCCAGCTCTATTCCGCCGATATGAATCGCACCTCCATGCAACGCCTGAGCCTGGAGAGCCGCCTGCACACCGCCCTGAGCAACAACGAACTGTTTCTGCAATACCAGCCCAAACTCGAGCTGGGCAGCAACCGGATTGTCGGGATGGAAGCGCTGCTGCGCTGGAATGACCGGGAACAAGGTGTTATCCCACCGGACCAATTTATCCCTGCAGCCGAAGAGCTGGGCCTGATCGGCAAGATCGGTGCCTGGGCACTGGAAGAAGCCTGTCGTCAGTGTAAGGAGTGGCATGATGCCGGTTATGAAGATCTGCATATGTCGGTCAACGTCTCGCCACAGCAATTCACCCGTCGCGACTTGGCCGACGATGTCGAAAAGGCGCTGGGTAGTTCGGGATTACCCCCGGCGAAGCTGGATCTCGAAATCACCGAAAGCTGCGCCATCCAAAATATCGATGATGTGTTAGAACCCTTGAACCGCTTGCGCCAACAAGGCATTACCGTCTCTATGGATGACTTCGGAACTGGTTACTCCAGCCTGAGTATGCTCAGCCGATTACCGCTGGATCAGCTCAAAGTAGACCGAAGTTTTATATCCGGCATCCCAGAGCGTAGCCAGGATCAGGAACTGGTCTCCACCATGGTGCTGATGGCCCACAATCTGGGCCTCAACGTGGTGGCTGAAGGTATCGAGACCGACACACAGCATAAATACCTGCAACAGATCGGCTGCGATCAGGGACAAGGCTTCCTGTTTAACCGACCACTGCCGCCGGAAGATATCTCAAAGCTGCTGGTACATTGAGTCCAGCAGCACAGAGTGCGTCATGAATTCCTAACCTCTGCGACAACCCTGTTTTATTAGCACACGGCCGACAGGGTTGTTTAAAAAAGCCAAAATGTTGTTTTTTGTCATACCTGGACCCCAATGATCAAAAACTAAGAAAAATTCCTATATTTTCTGTTCTTGAATTTCTTTTATACTGCCACAGCTTTCATGAAGAAGGCGTTTTACAAGAATCATATTCATTTAAGGGACTTATAGGTAATTCTATGAACAGCAAAAAAGTGATCGCTTCTGCCGCTATTGCGTGCGCACTTGCCGTATCTGCTCCATTCGCTACTGCTGATGGCCACAAGGCACCCGGCTCTGCACCTAGCCCATTCACTGAGTGCGGTATCGGTGCTGCACTGTTCCCAGATACACATTGGGCAGCCGTGACGTCTAACGCGACATGGGATCTGGGCACCACCGCCGTAACATCCGCAACAATGAGCCCGGAAACGTGCTCTGCACGCAACATGAAAACGGCACAGTTCATTCTGGATACCTACGAAAGCCTGGCGGAAGAAACCGCAAAAGGTCAGGGTGAAAACCTGACGGCTATGCTGGATATCTATGGCTGCCAGCAGACTGAACAGCACGGCGTTATCCACGCTGTACGTGCTGAGATGGCTGACCAGGTTGGTTCTGCGACTTACTCCCAGCAGTCCAACGTGGAAAAAGCATCTGCGTACTATCAGGCAGTTAGCGCTGCAGCAAGCAACTGCGCGGCATAAGCCCCTCGCATTGCTGATGATGCACCGCCAGAACTCAGCGTCTGGCGGTGATATCCCCCTAACTGCTCACGTCATCTAATCCCATGCTACTACGCACTTTTACCCTGATGGTGTGCCTGCTGTCGTCTCTCCATCTTCAGGCAAACACGGCAGACCCGTCGTGGGCATGGCAACAACAAGCAGATCGTCTGGCGTTACAACGTCATCCCGTTTGGCTTAAATTGCTTCACTATGAGCAGGATTTCACTGAGAAATCAGGCTACCGGAGTGCCATCCACAGCACGAGTTTCTTTCAGGCCGAAGATGGATACACCCAGCCTAATGCCGAACTCATCGCCGATATTCAGGCATTTTTTAAGCCCGTAGAAAGTGATCCTGATACTCACGCACAGTGTCGGTTTCCAGCACGATATATGTGGCTCAAGCAGCAAATTGTACAAGGCTCACAATCAACCATACAGTCGCCAGAAGACCTGATATGCCCGGCATATAGTCAATGGACCGACAACAACTCAGTTACCTCTCTGAGCGTGATCTACGCGACTGGTTACCTCGGCAACCCCGCGTCCTTTTACGGACATACTTTTCTTAAATTTAATACCACCGGTTCTGCATCCTCGCTGTTGGATAAAACCATCAACTATGGCGCTGTTGTTCCAGACGCCGAAAACCCGATCACGTATATATTCAAAGGGATTTTTGGCGGTTATATCGGCGGCTTCAGTGAGGTCGATTACTACTTTCAGAACAATAACTACGGCGAAAACGAACTCCGTGATCTGTGGGAATACCAGCTGAACCTGAAATCAGACAGTACACAGCTGGTCGTCGCGCATACGTGGGAAGTCATTAAGAAAGAATACACCTACTTCTTTTTCCGCAAGAACTGCGCCTACCGTATGGCCGAACTGATCGAAGTGATTGAGGATGTGAAGATCATTACCCCTCACATGATCACAATGCCGCAGGCGCTGATACAGAGTATTACCAGTGCCGAGGTCGATGGCAGCCCATTGGTGAAAGCCGTCAACTACCATCCGTCACGCCAAACCAAGCTCTACGAAAAGTATCTGTCCCTCAATGCGGACGAGAAAGAGATCGTCCATCGCATTGTCAGTCATCCAGAGCAGCTCGATGCTCCAGACTTCCAACAGCGCCCGGTTCTCTCAAAGCAGCTTATCGTTGATACCTTGTTGGATTATCTGCAATTCATCCGTTCCCCCGAAGAACGTGCGACCGATGTCACAACACCGTTCTACCGCAGAGTATTGAAAGAGCGCTACAGGATGCCTCCCGGCGAACCTAACATCATTAAGCGGTCCGGCTCTCCACCGCATCAGGGTCGGGATCCGAGCCTGATACAAATAGCAGTCGTCCATAACTCTGAATCAGAGAATGGCCTGCTACTATCACTGCGTCCGGCCTATTACGATGTTTTAGATTCAGACAACAGTCATGTGCGGGATTCTGCACTGACAATGGGCAAAATTGAGCTGATTCGATCTGAAGACAAAGGCACAGACCTTCGCAGCCTCACCCTGGTCGAGATCGAAAGCATCAACGGCGCCGTGACAGGGCTGCCTGAAGATAATGGCAGTGGCTGGCGCTTAAAAGCGGGCCTGGAACAACACGATTTGGCCTGTGATTCCTGCCTTATTCTTCGCGGACAGGCCTATTACGGCTATTCGCGCAGGATCAGCTCGAACGTCCTGTTAGGTGGCTATGCCGGTGGGCAGCTGCAGGAAAATGTACAGAACAATGGCCATGCCCGCGCGGTAGCAACACTGTTCACCAACCTTGCCGCCGGATCCAACCTCAGTGCCCGATTGCATCTGGATGCAATTAAAGCGCTGGATGGCAACCGACAGGAACAGTACAACATCGGTATTCAGGCCCGCCAGCGCCTCAGCCAGAATACCGACATCCGTTTTTCTTATCAGAAAGACCGGGCGGAAGAGTTTGCTCTTACCTTCGGTTATTACTTCTGATCAGATAAAAAACATCACTGCTAGCAGGCCGCTCACACTCAGTGACAAGGTATACGGCAGCGCCATATACACCATGCGCATATATGACAGTCGTACCAGTGGAGCGATCACCGAGGTCAGCAGGAAGAGAAAGGCAGCCTGTCCATTGGGTGTCGCAACACTGGGCAAGTTGGTACCGGTATTGATCGCAACGGCCAGCGTATCAAAGTGCTCGCGGCTGATGCGTCCGGCCTGAAACGCTTCGTTCACCTCGGTGATATACACCGTAGCCACAAAAACATTGTCGCTGATGGCCGATAGCAGGCCGTTGGCAATAAAGAACATCGCAGGCTGATCATTGAGATCCTTGCTGAGCACCCACTCGATAATGGGGGTGAACAAGTGCTGGTCATGGATCACCGATACTATCGTGAAGAACACCACCAGTAACGCCGTAAAGGGCAAACCCTCCTGAAACGCGTTCCCGATCCGTTTCTCCTCAATCACGCCGTTAAAGCTGGTCAGCAGAATGATGACCGCCAGACCGATAATGCCCACCTCCGCCAGATGACAGGCCAGCGCTACAATCAGGAAAACGGCACCAAAAAACTGCACCGCCAGACGAAATATATCGTTTTTGCTACGGCTGGCCCGCTCCTTTTGATCAAAGCTATACAAGATCTCAAACACTTGATCGGGGATCGTTGCACCGTATCCAAACCAGCGAAAATGCTCAACGACCAGTACGGTTAACATTCCAACCAGCAGTGTGGTCATCGAAACCGGCGCGACCATGACGAAAAATTCGACAAAATCCCAGCCCAGTTTCTGACCAATCAGCAGATTCTGCGGCTCCCCCACCAAAGTGCTGACACCACCCAAAGCGGTCCCTACGGCCCCATGCATCAGCAAACTACGCAGGAACGCACGGAATTGATGCAACTGATGACGATGCTCCGCCTGCAGGAACTCATCGTTGTTATGGTCATGTTCCTCCGCCGCCCGTTTACCCGAGGCCACGCGGTGATAGACCGAGTAGAAACCCACCCCGGCGCTGATCAGTACCGCCGTCACCGTCAGGGCATCCAGAAACGCCGATAACAGCGCACCCAAAAAGCTAAACAGCAGCGACAACAGCAGCTTGTTACGCACTTTGATCAGCAACTTGGTAAACACATACAGCAGCATATCTTTCATAAAGAAGATGGCGGCCACCATAAACATCAGCAGTAAAATCACCGGCAAGTTGTCACTGATCTCGACATAAATCTGCTCGGGATGGGTCAGCCCCGCCGCAACGGCCTCGATAGCCAGCAAACCACCCGGCTGCAACGGATAACATCTCAATGCCATCGCCAGGGTAAAGATAAACTCGAATATTAACGCCCACCCGGTCACAACGGGACCAAATTGAAGCAGTAACAAAGGGTTCAATACTAAGAAAAACAGGATAGTGAGCTTGTACCAACCGGGGGAGTTACCCAGAAAACTGGTCAACGCGGCATTGGCATAGGTGTTCGAACGTCTCATGCGTTATTCCTTGAAAACAGCATATCCACTCAAGTCTGGGCCAGCACTCTAACCTGTAGCCTAGTCCCGGTTGGGAATCCGTGCCTGATGATTGACTCAGTTGGTTTTCACGTTAGTCTGTAGGGCACATCGTATTATATCGGCCGCGCACAGCCCTACTCCAACCTCTTGTGCGTTTGCCGGAGCAAAAGGAATCTGAGAAATGAAAACCGACGCCGTCATCGAACATATCACCCAATGGTTAAAATCCTACATCGAGAACTCCCCCTGCAAAGGTTTTGTCATTGGCGTGTCTGGCGGTATTGATTCTGCGGTCTCCTCCACTCTGGCCGCCCGCACAGGTTTTCCACTGCTGTGTGTTGAGATGCCGATCCACCAGCACGAATCACAAGTATCCCGTGCCCGTGAACACATCAACTTTCTGGAAGCTAACTACCCCAACGTCAGCAGCGTGGAAGTTGAGCTGACACAAACCTATGAAACGATGCGTGCAGCTCTGCCAGACCTTCAGGAAGGTCAGGATGAGCAGATGGCACTGGTGAATACTCGCGCCCGTATCCGCATGAGCACCCTGTATTACTTCGCAGCACTGAACAGTTCACTGGTCGTGGGGACAGGCAACAAAGTGGAAGATTTCGGGATTGGCTTCTTTACCAAGTACGGTGACGGCGGTGTCGACCTGAGCCCGATCGCCGATCTGGTCAAAACTGAAGTCTATGCGCTGGGTGCAGGGCTGGGCGTTAACGAGGCGATTTTGCAGGCCGCACCTACCGATGGTCTCTGGGGTGATGATCGCACCGACGAAGATCAGATCGGTGCATCCTATCCAGAGCTAGAATGGGCGATGGATTTTGCCGGCGATGAGAACACACTGAGCGAACGTCAGAGCGAAGTGCTGGCGATCTACCGTCGCCTTAACCGGGCTAACCAGCACAAGGTAGAACCCATTCCGGTGTGTTTGATTCCGGCAGAGGTCCGCGGCGCCTAAACGCCACATTACCTCCTGCAGCTAGGTGGAGTAAGTCGGATGCGCTTACTTCACCTCATATTGCCGTGCCACCTGACGCAGTTCAGCCAGCGCCTTACGTGCCTCAACCCGTCGATTTTCCACGGACCTGATCCACGCCTCGTCCATACCTTTCACAATCTCACGAAACTCCTGAGCGATCGGATCACCGGGTTGTACTTCGTTGATCGCAACACCCGCCGCCTTCGCTTGCACGTAACCGTCCTGATCACCCGTATCCCATGCACGTCCGGCCATTGCAGAGAGTTTCTCACCGGATACCGCCATAATCGCCTGACGGTCTTGTTCACTCAGCGAGTCCATAAAATCAGGACTGAGGAACATACTGAAACTGCCCAGATACATACCGCCCGGCAAAGCTGTCACATGGCGCGCAACCTCTTTTAAACGTAACGTCAGCTGTTCAGAAAACGGAATAAACACCCCATCAATCACCCCCTGATTCATCATCTCGTACACTTTAGTGGCGGGTGCTCCGACGGATGTCACGCCCATACGGCGGCCAAGTTCGCCCTGTACTCCCCCGCCGATCCGTATCTTTTTACCTTTTAACTCGGACAATGACGCTATGGGTTTAGCCATTTGGATCTGTCCCGGTCCGTGCGTAAACAGTGCAGCCAGAATCAAACCCTCATGCTCGTCACCTTGTGCCAGATATTTCTGATGGATACGCCAATGGGCAACAGACGCAGCTTCCGCACTCACGCCCAGCATTGGCTGCTCGACGATTGAGGTTAATTTAAAGCGTCCCGGCACATATCCGTGGTAGCTCCAACTGGCGTCCGCAACGCCATCCTCCACCAGTTCAAACATGGTTTTGGGGTGTCCCAAGCCGTATTCCATCTTCACCTTAACGCGGCCTTCAGTGGCCTCTTCGACCCACTTAGCCCAGGTTGGCCAGACAACACTGTTTTGAGGATGTGACGGCGGCACCCAGCTAGCAACACGCAATACGGTTTCAGCTGATGCCGGAAGTGATAAGGCAAGCGCGGTAAGCCCTATACCTAACCCTTTGAGGAATGCTGGTGTATTCATCTGTGTACCCGTACTTATTATTGTTTGTCGGTAATACAGAACAGGCCTGCCGTCTGTGAGCCCTGAAGTGATCACCGTCCTTTCTCCGGACGTATAACCCACCACAGTCTCTTCAGCGCCTGTATATAGATCATAATATAACCACCAGCGATGCTTATAAATCAATACAATTAAGTTGAATATTCAACCTTAA
>JAGSHA010000107.1 GCA_023954795.1 Oceanospirillaceae bacterium
GTGTCATAAATCCCATCGCTTTAATCCGCTTATGTTCGCTTAAATAGACAAGTACAGGTTTATCAAAGCTTTTCGTGTCCCCTAAAAAGGCGTTGAACAGATCTTTCAACGCGTTATAGAGCAGCTTGACGAGCGGGATGCGATCCAGAAAACGATCGACGTAACCCATAAGGTAGCGACCCAGATACAGTGAACCGATCAGTCCGGTTGCGGTAATAACCAGCAGGGTGACAGCGGTCCCGGCCAGAGTTGCGCTCAACCCCGGCTCCAGTGCCGGAAAGAACAGGGTTAGCAGGCTGCCGATAGCAGAAAAAACGGTTTCGTTCAGCGCGGTGAAGATCAGGTAGACCAGATAGATGGTCAGAATGACCGGTAGCAGAATCAGGAGTCCCTGAAAGAAAAATCGCATCAGGTTTCGCATCGTAGGTTCCTCATAGCTGGTTCGCCAGCATAAGTAATAATCGCTGAGTGAAAGCTTAACAGGGTTGCGTGAAGAGGCCCGTGTCTGGGCTGAGTCGCAAGCTGGATTGAACCGGTGCTCAGGGTTGATGCGCTGCTTGTTGATACTCTGCCGAGGCCATCTCGGTCAGGCGGCTACGGGTGCGGTTGAACTCAAAAGCCAGCAGATCGCCCTGATAGAGCGTATCCAGGTCAGTTGCCGCGTTCAGGAACAGGTTAACCCTGCGGTCATAGAGTTCATCCACTAATGCTATAAAGCGTCGGGCGGGATCATCTGACTGGCCAATCATCACCTGCCGCTCACCGGTTGATTTTGAGCCGATAGCACCGTCTTCGGTACCGCGGGCTTTGATACGCTCGTATTGCTTGCCGCCGAGCAACGGTACGTTGCTTAGAAACAGTGTGTGAAAGCGGCGGGCAATATCAATGTAATCGAGATGGCTGCGCGGGCCTTCGCAGAGGGCGTTAAAATCAAACCAGATCACATCAGTTGTTGCCGCGATACAGGGAATGGGGCGTCGACAGATCAGAACATCCGTATCGCGGCTGTGTACGTGTTCTGAATGGGTTTGAAATAAGTCGTTGAGTGATTCCGGGCTCTCGACAAAAAACGCAGTTTTGTGGGTGAGTGCACGCAGACGGTGATCTTTATCGCCCGCCATCGCCACTTCGGTCATATTCTCCCGCAGACGTTGGACCGCAGGCTCAAAACGATCACGGTGAATATCGCCCCGATACAACTCTTCCGGAGGTCGATTGGATGTGCAGACCAATGTCACGCCCTGTCTGAAGAGATGTTCGATCAACCGGCCCAATAACATGGCATCGCCGATCTCAGCCACGAGAAACTCGTCGAAGCAGAGTACACGGTATTTCCGTGCCAGCCCCTTGGCGACTTCTCGCAGAGGGTCTTTGTGACCTGAATGGTCTTGAAGTTGCTGGTGGATCAGCGACATAAAACGGTGGAAATGAAGGCGTAATGCACAATCGTTGCCGTAATCCTCCCGTAAGGAGTCGCAGAACAGATCCATCAGGAAGGTTTTACCCCGACCGACTGGTCCCCAGAGATAGAGACCGCGTGGCAGTATTTGACTGCGCTGCTGGTTCAGTATGTGTTGCAGCTGGCACAAGTGGTCCAGTGCATGACGTTGAACAGGATCATCGTCGTAGCCCTGTTCTAGGTAGGCTTGATAGCGTTGCTGGAGAGGTAGGTCACTGATGGTCATGGGGACGCATCTTAGCGCCCCCGGAAGCTGATAGCTACTTGTGTAGTAGCGAGCTCATTGCGATCCATTCACTGGCGAGGGGTTTCTTGCGCTCCAGTACCTCTTTCAGCGGAACATCCAGAATTTCACCTTTTTGTACGCCCACCATAATGCTGGAGTAACCCGCCCGTAGGTAGTCTACGGCCGTTGCTCCCATGCAGGAAGCTAATACCCGGTCATGTCCGGTTGGGCTGCCGCCTCGCTGAATATGGCCAAGAATACAAACCTTGGGCGATTGACCGTTTTCTTCGAGTTGTTGTGCGATGCGGTAGGTGAGCCCCGGTCGCGGCCCTTCGGCCACAACAATAATCCCGCTGGAACCTTCGCCTTTGACGCGGTTGTTGGCCAGCTGAAAGCAGAGGCTTTGGATCTTAAATTCGACCTCTGGGATGACCACCATCTCAGCGCCACAGGCGATGCCGACCTGCGTGGCGATAAATCCGGAATCTCGTCCCATGACTTCAACCAGAAACAGCCGCTCGTGGGAAAGAGCGGTATCACGAATGCGGTCGATAGCATCCAGCGCAGTATTGACCGCCGTATCAAAGCCGATGGTATCGTCGCTGCCGTGGATATCGTTGTCGATTGTGCCGGGCAGGCCGACAACTGGGATGCCTGACTCTTCGGCCAGCAGCGCGGCGCCCGTGAGAGAACCATCACCTCCAATCACGACTAAGCCTTCAATCTCTCGCTCTCGCAGAATTTCGGCCGCCTGATGGCGTACGGTCGGGTCTTTAAATGCCTCGCAGCGGTCACTTTTTAGCAAGGTCCCTCCGCGCTGTACGATGTTGGTGACGGAGCGGGAATTCATCTCCCAGATATCGCCGATGATTAATCCGCTGTAGCCCCGATTGATCCCATATACACGAATGCCGTGACTCAATGCGGCACGAACAACCCCGCGAATGGCGGGATTCATGCCCGGTGCATCGCCACCGCTGGTTAATACCGCAATGGCTTTGAGTTCTTTTACTGCAGCAAGCGCGGGTAGCTTATACATCCAATCTCTCCTATCGTGTAATCCACTGGCAGCCCTCAACTCTCAAGCCTATTCCCTTAAGTTGACGTTTATATGGCATGGGCGAAAGTAAAAAGCTGGGCCGTGGCAGGTCATCCATACCTTACATTATAGAGTGGCTGAGTGTTTTGGCCGCAGAGGGTAGACCGATGGTGATGTTGGCAGAACGGATCGCACAGGACATTCTGCAGAGTTTCTCTGACTACCGTGCGCACTTTTATCGTATTACCGCGGGTGCGAAAGCCCGTTTCGAGTTAGCTGATTGGGGAGCGGTTCAGCACGCCTCGACTGAGCGTATCAATCTCTATGAGGGTATGTGTCAGGATGCGGCTGAAGCTTTACAGCGCTCGGTGGGTAAATCGATACATACCTCTGATCTTTGGCTGCTTGCGAAGCAGGCCTATATCAATCTGATTGTCTTACGCGATGATTTCGAGTTGGCCGAAACCTATTACAACTCAATCTACTGTCGTTTATTCGGGCATTTGCAGCTGGATGATCAGCATATGTTTATTCACAGTTCGATGGCAGGTCGGATTGTAAATTCCGGTGATGAAATCTATCGAACGTATTATCCCAGTCGTGGATTACAAACGATGATTTCGACGTTGCTGGATGATATGGCCTTTGATATTCCCTGGGAAAACAAACGGCGGGACATTCGCAATATCATGCGGCATGTGCGTAATAACATGGCGGATGAATTTAATGATGCGGAAAGCACCTCTATCGAAGTGGTTAAGACAGTCTTCTATCGAAACAAAGGGGCTTATATCGTGGGACGTGTGCGTGCCCAAGATAAACAGCTGCCGTTTGTGTTGCCACTGCTAAACAACGAAGCGGGTGGTCTCTACGTGGATACACTGATCACTGAAGAGAACGATGTATCGGTGATATTCAGTTTTACCCGGGCGTACTTTATGGCCGATGTAAATGTTCCATCAGAATTCGTTCGGTTTATGCAGTCAATTCTGCCGATGAAATCAGTGGCAGAGTTATACAGTTCTGTTGGGTTTTATAAACAGGGTAAGGCCGAGTTCTATCGTAGCTTTATTGAGCACCTGAAAAACTCCGACGACGAATTGATTGTCGCACCCGGTATTAAAGGCATGGTGATGACGGTCTTCACTTTGCCCAGTTATCCACTGGTGTTTAAGGTTATCAAGGATAGCTTCTCCTCCTCGAAATATATTGCCCGTAGTACGGTGATAGAAAAGTATCAACTGGTTAAGCGGCATGACCGGGTAGGGCGTATGGCGGATACCATGGAGTTCACCAATTTCAGTTTCCCGCGCGCGCGTTTCTCGGATGAGCTGATCGGTGAATTGCAAAAGGTTGCAGGATCCTCTGTAGAAATCGAACCGGATAGGGTACTGATCAAACATCTCTGGACGGAACGGCGGATGACGCCATTGAATATCCATATTAATGAAGCGTTGGCGAACAAGGACGAATATGCCGTGTTTCATGCAATCAACGAGTTTGGTAAATGCATTAAGCAATTGGCCGCGGCGAATATTTTTGCCGGTGATATGTTGTTTAAAAACTTTGGGATTACCCGGCACGGGCGGGTCGTTTTTTACGATTATGATGAAATTATGTATCTCACCGAGTGTAATTTTCGTGAGATCCCTGAGGCGCTGTATCCCGAGCAGGAAATGATGGATGAGCCTTGGTATTCCGTCGGACCAACCGATGTGTTTCCAGAGGAATTACACATCTTAACCCGATGTGATCGCACCGTCCGAAGGATCTTTAATGAACTCCATCAGGATCTTCTCGATGTGAAGTTCTGGCGTGAAATGCAGGAACAGGTCAGGGCAGGAAATATTATGGATGTCTTTCCTTACCGCAAGGTAAAACGTTTTTTACGTCATTGAAGGAGGAATATGTTGTGTGAAAAATAGAGGCCCTGAGCGGTGAAGTGTCCGTTTTAGGGTTTTAATGTAAAAGCGTTTAAGTTGTTAGCATGAAAATTAATCATAAAAAATGCCATTGAGTCGTGTTTTATTCTTGAACACTTAGCACTTGTGTCTACTATTTAACAGTCAGCTCTCGTTAAAAGAGCTACTTGAAAATAAGAACAGGGAGACTGCTATGACGATCAAGAAGACAGTTACCTCAGCACTACTGGCGTTTGGGGTAGGTGTTGCTGCGATGGGAGCATCTGTCACTGCTTCCGCTGAACAGTTCATCACTATTGGTACCGGTGGCGTAACCGGCGTTTATTATCCAACTGGTGGTGCAATCTGCCGTCTGGTGAACAAAGGACGTAAAGATCACGGCATTCGTTGCTCGGTTGAGTCAACCGGTGGCTCTATCTACAACCTGAATACGATCCGTGCCGGTGAGCTGGATATGGGGGTGGCGCAGTCTGACTGGCAATACCATGCCTATAACGGCACCAGTAAGTTCAAAGACAAAGGCGCCAACAAAGATTTGCGCGCTGTGTTTTCGGTGCATCCCGAGCCGTTTACGGTTGTTGCTCGCGCTGATTCAGGTATCAAAACCTTCGATGACCTGAAAGGTAAACGCGTCAATATTGGTAATCCTGGTTCCGGTCAGCGCGGCACGATGGAAGTGCTGATGAAAGCTAAAGGCTGGAGCATGGATGACTTCGCGCTTGCATCTGAGCTGAAGGCATCTGAACAAGCCAGTGCGTTATGTGACAACAAAATCGATGTGATGGTTTACGTTGTTGGACATCCGAGCGGTGCGATCAAAGAGGCGACCACCTCCTGTGATAGCAAGTTGGTTACTGTGGATGGCAGCGCAGTGGAAGGTCTAATTAAAGACAACTCCTACTACCGATCTGCAACCGTGCCTGCGGGCATGTACCGTGGTAATGATGCTGATGTCGCGACATTTGGTGTTGGTGCAACGTTTGCAACCTCGGCTGCTGTCCCCGAAGAGGTGGTGTATCAGGTGGTAAAAGCGGTATTCGAGAACTTCGATACCTTCCGTAATCTTCATCCAGCGTTCCGACATCTGAAGAAAGAAGAGATGGTAAAAGACGGTCTGACAGCACCATTGCATCCAGGTGCAGCGAAGTACTATAAGGAAGCGGGTCTGCTTTGATTCGCAGCTAAAAACGGGGGCTTCGGCTCCCGTTTTGTGTTTTCTGATCTGGAGCTAATGTGACTGACAAGCCAACCCAACATGTTGATCCTGATGTTCAAGAGATGGTTGCACAGGCTGATAGCGGCGCACGTGCGCCGCGTGGTATGCCCGGCAAGCTACTCTGGGGTGTTGCACTGGCATGGTCGCTGTTCCAGTTGTGGTATGCATCGCCGCTGCCCTTTACGCTGAATTTCGGTGTGTTTAACGACACGCAGGCACGTTCAATTCACCTCGGCTTCGCCATATTTCTTGCCTATACGGCTTTCCCTGCACTCAAAAGTTCACCCCGATTTTATATTCCGATACAGGACTGGATATTAGGGCTGGTCGGCGCGTTTTGTGCCGCGTATCTGGTGATCTTTCATGCTGAACTGGCTGATCGTGCCGGTGCACCCAATACGCTGGATCTTGTTGTCGCCGTGTCGGGTATGTTGATCCTGCTTGAGGCAACCCGCCGTGCTTTAGGGCCGCCATTGATGGTGGTCGCAACGATTTTCCTGATCTATACCTTTGGCGGTCCGTATATGCCGGATGTGATCGCCCATAAAGGGGCAAGCCTGAGCAAGGCGATGTCCCACCAGTGGCTGTCCAGTGAAGGTGTATTTGGGGTCGCGCTGGGTGTTTCTACCAGTTTTGTATTTCTTTTTGTGCTTTTTGGCTCGTTGCTGGATAAAGCCGGCGCCGGAAATTACTTCACACAAGTCGCGTTTTCCCTGTTGGGGCACATGAAAGGCGGACCCGCGAAAGCGGCGGTTGTATCGTCCGGATTAAGTGGTCTTGTTTCCGGGTCATCGATCGCCAATGTTGTAACGACAGGCACATTTACCATTCCGTTAATGAAACGGGTTGGGTTTCCCGGTCAAAAAGCCGGTGCAGTTGAAGTGGCTGCGTCGACCAATGGACAGCTGACGCCGCCTATTATGGGGGCGGCCGCGTTCCTGATGGTGGAGTACGTGGGTGTTTCGTATATCGAAGTCATTAAACACGCGATTCTACCTGCGCTCATATCCTATGTGGCGTTGATCTATATCGTGCATCTGGAAGCGCTGAAGGCGGGTATGAAAGGGCTTGAACGTCCTTACAAGCCTACCCTGGCTGAATCGTTGCTCACCTGGAGTATGGTGATATCAGGTGTGTGTATTCTTTCGATGGCGATCTATTACGGCATGGGTTGGTCTAAAGAGGTGCTGGGCGACGGAACCTATGCCCTGATCGGTGCTGTTATGCTGGCGGCTTATCTGGCATTGATCCGATATGCCGCTCAATATCCTGAGTTGCACATGGATGATCCCAATACTGCGATCGTCAAATTACCGGAAGTGGGGCCGACTGTGAAATCCGGTCTCTACTTTCTGTTGCCAGTTGTTGTATTGGTTTGGTGTCTCACCGTTGAGCGTTTATCTCCGGGGTTGTCAGCGTTTTGGGCTACCGTATTTATGACCGCGGTTGTGGTTACCCACAAACCGCTGAAGTCGATGTTTCGTGGTGATCACCACTGGAAGGATTCTGGGGCCGTGGGTATTCATGATCTGCTAGACGGTTTGGTCAGCGGAGCGCGCAATATGATTGGCATTGGTGTCGCAACGGCCGCCGCGGGAATTGTGGTGGGGACGGTCACGTTGACCGGAATCGGATTGGTCATGACTGAGTTCGTGGAGTTTATCTCTGGCGGCAACGTGATGTTGATGTTGCTGTTTACCGCCATCATTAGTTTGGTATTGGGCATGGGATTGCCAACAACGGCCAACTACATCGTGGTTTCTACGCTGATGGCTCCGGTTATTGTTACGCTCGGGGCCGAACATGGTTTGCTGGTGCCGTTGATTGCAGTCCACCTGTTTGTGTTTTATTTCGGTATTTTGGCGGATGACACACCACCTGTGGGGCTGGCGGCCTATGCTGCAGCGGCGATTGCGCGTTCCGATCCGATCAAAACGGGTATCCAGGGTTTTACCTATGACATCCGTACGGCCGTACTGCCCTTTATGTTTATTTTTAATACCGAGCTTTTGTTAATCGGTGTTGAAGGTCCGTTTCACCTGCTAATGACTGTATTGTCGGCAACCGCAGCAATGTTGATTTTTGCAGCGGCAACGCAGGGTTACTGGTTGGTTAAAAGCCGTTGGTACGAAACTGCATTGTTAGTGCTGGTGGCGTTTTCTATGTTCCGGCCGGGCTTCTGGTGGGATGAGATATATCCGCCACTGGAAACTAAACCTGCCATTCAAATAGAAGAGATTGCGGGCGCTTTACCTGAGAACCGTTCTCTGCGACTGGCCGTGGCAGGTGACACGATAGATGGCAATTACGTGAAGAAGATTGTCGAATTAGAGTTGGGTGGAGCCGGGGGTGGCGCGCAACGCTTGCAAGAGGTTGGTCTGATGCTATCCGTCGGTGATGAAAAGGTCATGGTGGATATGGTGGGCTTTGATAGCGCCGCGCAAAAGGCGGGTATCGATTTCGGCTGGGAAATCCTGGCGATCGAAACTCAAGCTGAGCGACCACCCAAACAGCTGGTGTATATACCGGTACTTATATTGTTGGCAGGTTTGGCCGCCATGCAGCTGCGTCGTCGAAAAACTGCCTGATAGTTAATGTCTAGGGTGAATGTAATGTTTACGAAGGCTCTCTTCCCCGTTGATTTGGAAGATATCGTGACTGCGGAGCATGCACTTAAATATCTCAACGGAATACTCAGCAAAGGGCAGCAAATACACCTTTTGGGGGTTTTGCCCGGGTTTAATATGCCTGTGGTCGCATCGTATTTTCCAGAAGGGGCAATAGAGACAGCGATTGCTGCAATGGAACACCAGTTAACTGAATTAGCAGAACTGAATTTAGGTGACAACGTTCATTGGGAAGTGCACGTGGCTGAAGGTGCCCCCCATCGCGAAATTGTGAAGACGGCAGATCGGTTGGGCTGTGACCTGATTGCGATACCAAGTCACAATCACAGTTTGGTTGAAAAAGTATTGCTGGGTTCGGTGACCGCCAAAGTGGTGGAGCAAGCGAGTTGTTCGGTGTTTGTGATGCGCTGACCGATATTGATCTATAGATTTGTTTGAAAAAGGGCGCCGTCAGGCGCCTTTTTTGTGTCTGCTGCTTTGTTTTGATTGTTATTTGATCAGCGCTGGTGGTTTGTTGATCGATTTAAGGTTTTTTTACGCTTTTTTGAAGTTTTTTAACAAAGCCTGTTGACCCCCATGCTGAGGTCTGTAGAATGCGCCTCCTCGCTTGAGACAACAGCTTCTTCGGACAGCAAACGGATCGCGAGACTGCTGAAATAACCCCTTGATTTACAACGTAAA
>JAGSHA010000188.1 GCA_023954795.1 Oceanospirillaceae bacterium
CAGTACACATCGCCTCTACAGTGGTGACATCAAGCTGACAGAAGCGACTTTTTGGACCTCCTCGCAATCCAGATTTCTGAAAGAATCACTGGATTGCGATTCTGACTGATGCGAACTGGACAGTATGTTACGACACTGACGCGTAACCCCTTATTTCACAAATGGCCGCACAAAATGCGGCCTTTTTTGTTGCGGTTCTGGCGCGTATTATGAGGACAAAACTGGGTTAAGGATTGATAGATACCAATGCTGATTGTTATTTCCCCTGCGAAAACACTGGACTACGAAACCACGCCGGTGACTGACATTTATAGTCAGCCGGGTTTCCTCAACCACTCTGCCGAACTGATCGAGCAACTGCGCACGCTGTCAGTTCAGGACGTGGCAGAACTGATGAAGTTGAGTGACAAGCTCTCCAGCCTGAATGTCGCCCGCTTTGAAGGCTGGACACCCGAATTCACCACCGACAACGCCAAACAGGCATTACTGGCGTTTAAAGGTGATGTCTATGCCGGTATGGATGCCGAAACGTTCAGTGCAGAAGATTTCGAGTTTGCTCAAGACCACCTGCGGATTCTCTCGGGCCTATATGGTCTGCTCAAACCGCTGGATCTGATGCAGCCTTACCGTCTGGAAATGGGTACCAAACTGGCGAATGGCCGTGGAAAAGACCTGTATCAGTTCTGGGGCAACATCATTACGGATACGCTGAACGAGCAGCTGGTTAGTGAACAGGTACTGATCAACCTGGCCTCCAACGAGTATTTCAAAGCCACTAAAGCTAAGAATATCTCCGCACGCATTATTACACCGGTATTCAAGGACTGGAAAAACGGTCAGTACAAAATGATCAGTTTCTATGCCAAAAAAGCGCGCGGCCTGATGAGTCGATACATCATCCAGAATAAGCTGGAAAACCCAGAGCAATTAAAGGACTTTGATCTGGACGGCTACCGTTTTGCAGAAAGCATGTCCGAAGGGGATACCTGGACCTTTATCCGCGATCACGAAGAGTGAGCGTCACCCTCTTCAGGTAAAAAAAAAGCGACCCGAGGGTCGCTTTTTTAATGCTTATAACCGAACCAGTCCGCCTTTACGGCTGCTCGATACCGACGATAATCCAGTCTGAATTTTCTACAGTCGTATCGCGGGTCAGGTGCCAGATCTCATTAAACTCTGTGGTCTGATCTGAGTCTTCTTTCAACCAGCCGTAGAAATTAATACTCACAACTACGTGATCAGATTCAGTAATGAAGTTAGCCATTTCAGCCATAACCGACACGACTTCAGTACTCTGGTTTCCAGGCAGCTTAGCACGTTCATTTTTCAACGCTGTCAGCAACTCTTCCGAGGTATAGGTCGCAATCTCATCCCAATTGCTGTTGTCCCATTCACGCTGCAGGGTAGTGAAGTGAGAACGTGCACCTTCCAGAAAAGCTTCCTGATTAAACCATGCAGGCGTTTCCGGTTCCGCATTCCCTAAGCCAGAGCTGAATGCCGGCGTAGGTTTAACTTCTTCTGCCGATGCCGTCGGTGCGGTATCAAATGCACTGCGTTTCTGTTGACGCTCCGGACGTAACTCATATTGCGCGCCGTCGGTTGCATACTTCGGCGGCCGTTGGGATTGCCGGTACATCGAGAATATTTTGTATGCGATAAAGGCGATACCTAACACAAGTAAAATATCCATAAACTGGATACCTTCAAATCCACCGCCAAAGAACAACGCTCCCAACAGGCCACCCGCCAGAAGACCCGCCATCAGACCACCGAAACCACTACGCTTCTTGGCCGGTTGCTGGGTTTTCGATGCTGTATTTGTTGCACTTTGTTTGTTCTGAGTCGGGGCCGGCGCAACCTTCTTCTTCGGTGTAGAGAAGGATTTACCGAAGGAGGAACCACCGCCCAAGCGTTTAGCTTCAGCGTAATCAACGGTAAACGTAAAGCTAGCCAGGACAACCATCAGGCTGACGAGAAAAGTACGCATAAAACTTCCTAATTAAGTAATTTCATTCGTTTCAGGGTATCGGCAATGACCGCCAGATAGATACCGGCAAATATTAATACCACACCCCAAAGATGGAAAGAGTATAACGCTTCTCCCAGAAAGAGAACCGATAACAACAAACCAAAGACCGGCATCAGATGAATAAACAGCCCTGCAACCGCAGCGCCCAGCTCTTCAACCCCTTTATTCCAAAAGATATATGCAAGAATCGATGGAAAGATCGCCATATAGAGGACGGTTGCAATAACCGCCCCACTCCACTGAATAGGGGGACTACTCTGCTGTTCCCACACACTCAGCGGTGCCAGTACAATCACGGCAATCACCACTGTAACACCAAAAAAAGTGAATCCGTCCAACCCTTTTGGTTTCCAGCGCAGACCCACAGAATAAACCGCCCACACCAAAATTGCCCCAATTATCCACAAATCACCCTGATTAAACTGCATGTCGGTAATCACACTCAGCTGTCCTTGCGATACGAGAACAGCCACGCCGCTGAAGGAGAGCGCCACACCAACCCATCGCCGGGGTGAGCCCCGCTCTCCCAGAAAGATCGCGCCTATCAGAAGAATGACAATAGGCACCATCGACTGCATTAGCACAGCATTTGTCGCCGTTGTATCCTGTAACCCGAGATACACTTGGGTATTAAAGCCTGCCACACCCACCACACCAAAAAAAATCAGCTTGGCAAGGTTCGCTTTAATGACTTCACGGGACTTCCAGATACGTGGAATCAACCACGGAGAGATGATCAACAACGCCAGCGACCAGCGAGTAAACGCCATCGTGATGGGCGGTAGATCCAGATGCATAGCACGCGCCAGCACAAAATTACCCGACCAGAACAACGTGGTCAGCACGAGCAGAAGATACGCCAAGACAGTTTCCTTATTGCCGGCTTAACAACCGGGAGAGCAGATTACCGGTGGGTTCATTCCCGGTTTGCAGATAGTGCAACGTATTGAAGTTGTTCATCGTCCACTCCATACGCCTCAAAGACTTACTTTTACCACAGAACAGGATTTCATCACCGGGCTTCAGCAGATCCAGCTCGCCTGGCAGGATGTCATATATGCCTCCACTGTGCAGCATAAGAGGAAAAGCAGACAACTTTTGCTGACGATCTCGTGGATCTTTCAACAATATCCCCAATGTAACGTCACCACCGCTATTGAGTAATTCCATCAATGCAGGCGAGTTCTCCTCATCAACCTTCACCGACCAGCTGTCCAGCTCTTCTTCCTTGGCAACACTGTTCATTCTGTTAAGCAATGTGTGCGCCCAAACATCATCGTATGCCTGCATCTGCTCGATAAACACCGGCAGTAACGGCGATTTCAGATGGGCCAATACACGATTGGCAATAATCTGCCCCGGCTCCATCACAAAGTCTGCTTTGGAATTCTTAAAGACTAACTTATTCGCGTGCACATTCTGTCGTACGACCGTGATCAACTTTTTGTTCATTTCACGGGCGGTCATAATGATCGACAGATTATCAGCATCATTGGCTGTACCCGCGATGATACCCACCGCATCTTCAACCCCCGCTTCACTTAGCGTCAGCGCTTCCGTGCCTTTGCCACGAACCATGTACGGCAGATCTGTATCCAGTGAAAGGTTGCTATCCACGACAGTCAGATCAACATCATCCTCATCAAACTCACGATAGAGCGCACTACCAAAGCGACCATAACCACAAATGATCCAGCGTCCTTTGGTTTTTTGATAAGCACTGGAAAGCGGACGATGGTAGGGATTCACCAACCAGTCATAGACCAGATGGGTGTACGGCGCATGGGCCGCCAACGAAAGATACTCCGCATACACCCGAAACGGATTGACCACCTGATCGGTACCAAAAGAGAGCAGATTCGCGGTCGTAACGTCCTCTTCCGTACGGCTGATGACCATCCGTTCCGGACGCAGTAATTTACTGGCAATCGCGATCGACAGGTTAACCTGATCGACATTGGTCAGCGCCAGCACGCCGACACATTTATCATGCTGCAACCCCGCATCATCTAATACATCCGGCAAAGACGCATCCGCACATAATCCCGGCACTTCAAACTGCAGTTCACCCGTTGTTTCCACCGCATCAACACGCCCCTCGTCCAGATCAACCACCACAGAGCGAATACCACGCTTTGCCAGCTTGCGAACAATGATGGACCCGGTCACACCATATCCACAGACCAGATAAAATGGCTCGGTCATGTTGTCTACTTTGCGCACAAATGAACGACGCCGAAGCATACGTCCAAATACAGGTTCCTGTACCAATGCCAAAATGGTACCGATGCCATAGAGCCAGGCGATAACCGTGGCGTAGATCGTCGCCAGCGTCCACATACGCTGCGCATCGGTGAACGCATACGGGATCTCACCAAAACCGATGGTGGATCCCATAAAAGATACGAAATAGACCGCATGGAAGAAATCCATACGATAGACATTGCCCTGATCATCCATACCTGGAATCAGTACAAAGCCGAGAATAGATCCGGCATACACCAGGATCATCGTAATCAGCGGTACCCGCAGGCGCCTGAACAGCGCATAAAGGACGTTATTCATGACCGCGTTCCATCATCAGTCCGGCGGCCTGTCAGCGCCGCACCATGATGGTTTCAACCATCAGCAGAATCACAGAGATCACATTGGCAAGCAACGCGCCGCCACTGAGTGATACCACACTACTCATATGGGAAGGTGTCATACCGACTCCGCTGATCTGTTCAGCATATCCCCAGATCATCGCGGCAACGACTAACTGCAGGTCAGCCACCAGAGAGGTCGCCATCATTGACGCCCCCAGATGGGTACGATCACCAAACTTCAATACGGTACAGATCAGGCTGACAACGATTGCGGCAAAAAACTCAAAGACATTGTGATGGTCCGGGTTATCGATCTCCCCCAGAAAAAAACCAAAGTTCACGGTCAGTGCCAGTACGATAAAGAACGCGAATATCACTTTCTCTTTGTTCATGAAGTCCTTCCTGAATTCAAACCGTTATCAGCATATATCCGCTCGATTGTATCACTGTGATCCGGGCTCCGCATGAAGCTGAACGGAACTAAATTGCCCATTATCAATCGAATGGTGTTCTTTTCTGAAAATTCATTAATAATTAAAACCGCCTTGGTTAGAACGAAACAATTGATCAAAAAATAGACAGAATAAGCATATCAATATAGGATCGAGTGCTTATACATAATAAAAACGACAGACTAAGGAACCTGCCGTCGTAGCTATATCGAGTGACTTGGTAGCGCTTTGCAGGATCCCTAACTTCAGCAAAAGGCCCGATGCATATGACCCCACTGAAGCGCCTGCCATTCAGCAAATACGCTCTTTTCTGCCTCCTATTTTTGTTGGGCAATATTGCCAACGCGGGGGTACACACAAGCCCGAGCGATTCGCGCGAATATCTTACCTTCACCTTGAACAACCAGATGAAAGTTCTGGTGATCTCGGACCCAACAAGCAGTAAGGCTGCGGCATCACTGGATGTAGCCGTTGGCTCCAATGCCAACCCAAAAGAACGAGAAGGTCTGGCCCATTTCCTCGAGCACATGCTATTTCTGGGTACCGAAAAATACCCTGAAGCAGGTGATTATCAGGCATTTATCAGCTCCCATGGTGGGAATCACAACGCCTACACCGCCTTTGAAAACACCAACTATTTCTTTGATATCAAAGCAGATAGCCTGGAACCCGCACTGGACCGCTTTTCACAGTTCTTTATCTCACCCTTATTCACCGATAAGTATGTAGACCGTGAACGTCATGCAGTGCATTCCGAGTATCAGGCAAAAATCCGTGACGATGGCCGCCGAATTTACGCGGTAACCAAACAAATCCTTAACCCAGAGAATAGCTACAGCCAGTTCTCTGTTGGTAGTCTGGATACGCTGGCGGATAATGAGAACGGCAAAGTCCGTGATGATCTGATCAAATTCTATCAGCAGCATTATTCCGCTAACCTGATGTCATTGGTCGTGCTGGGTAATCAGAGCACTGCAGACCTGAAAGCCTTGGTCGAAGCGAAATTTACTGCGGTACCGAACGCCCATGTACATCCCTTTCGCAATGACACACCGCTATTTAAGCCAGCGAGTCTGCCGCTTAAGCTGAACATCAAAACAGTCAAAGACCTGCGCTATATGTCGATGACCTTCCCGATGCCGGAAGTGCGCAGCCAGTGGCGTAAAAAGCCGCTTTATTACATCAGTAGTCTGGTAGGTTACGAAGGGGCTGGCAGCTTGTTATCCGAACTTAAAGCGAAAGGCTGGGCAACCGGACTGGCCGCGTCAACGGGTACAAGTCTGCCGGGGGAATCGACTTTCCACGTAAACATCGCACTGACACCCAAAGGGTTACAGAATCAGGAAGCGATCACTCAGCTGTTCTTTAACTATATCGATCTGATCAAACAGGGCGGTATCAGCGAAAC
>JAGSHA010000382.1 GCA_023954795.1 Oceanospirillaceae bacterium
AACCTGTTGGCGCTTAATGCCGCGATTGAGGCTGCGCGTGCCGGAGATTTAGGACGTGGTTTTGCCGTGGTGGCTGATGAGGTTCGGGCGCTGGCATCTCGCACGCAGCAATCGACGGAAGAGATTAAAGACATGATTCAGCAGCTGCAGGCGGGTGTGAAAAATGCCGAAGTGGTGATTATGAAGGGACGCGATCGCGCGACCCAGACGCAGGCAATGGCCAGTGAAGCAGATGGCGTGCTGGGCAGTATCCGTGAAAGCATTTTGGATATTAATCAGATGACCCTGCAGATTGCGACTGCAGCAGAAGAGCAGAGTGCCACAGCGGAGGAGATTAACCGCAATACGGCTAATATCCGTGACATCAGTGGTTCTGTGTCTGAGCAGGCGCATGAGCAGGAAAGTAATTGTAACTCGATGGTGCAGCTGACCAGTCAGCAGGATAGCGCCTTGAGTAAGTTTAAGGTCTGAATAGCACTTTACCCTGAAGTTGGCTTGCGCCTGAGTAGAACGGTTTGCTCAGGCGCAGCCGATCGCTTCGGTCCATGTGCGTGCTTTCTCTTGTAGAAAGCACAACTCCTCTGAAAGCCGTTTCATCGGCAGATCGATCTCCCCCCACGCTTTATGCACACAACTCTGTGAGAGATTTTTCTCCAGCTCATCGTCTGATAGGTCCAGCCATTCCGGATTTTTCGTCAGATAGATGCTGATGAAATCGGCTAATTGAATAATCAATATTAAGTTGCGGAAGCTCTTAGGCAGTGCCTCGTTCGCGAAGATGCTGTATTTGTGGTGGGCGCGAACCATATTGCAGATCACTTTCGGCAGCTGCCAGTGTTTGCAGGCGATCATGCCTACCTGAGAGTGGTCGTAGCCGATGCGTTTTTGCTCAACCAGAGGGAGTTCCTGAGGGGATGACCAGCTTGTGCTTGGGGTTCCTTTGAGGGCTTCGGGGGCAACATCAAACATGACAAAGCGGCCGATATCGTGCAGTAACCCGCAGATATAAGCCATCTCAGGATGTACGCTCAGTTCTTTCATATTGAGCGCGATGTGTTCTGCATAGATCGCTGTTTCGATTGAATGTTTCCACAGAAGTTTATGCTCGTCCTGAGACGGAACAAACACACGGGTCACCCCCAGTGTCGTGATGTACTGAGAGATACTTTCTGTACCGATCCGGGACATAGCCAGAGTCAGGCTGTTGATTGGATTGCTGGTGGCTGATGCGGCAGAGTTAGCGATTTTTAGGATCAGGGTGGTTAGAGACGGGTCCTTGCGTGCAAGAGCGACCATCTTTTCAAAATAGTCATCTGCCGCTTTGTCCATCGCCATGAGCTCGGTGAGCACAATAGGCAGGAAAGGCAGTTGTCTGACCTCTTCTTCAATCTCTAGCAGAGCCGGGACATGGGGCATGCAGCTAATCCATGATCATAAAGCAGTTAAGGTATACGTAAAGTGTATTAAAAAGTCAGTTAATGTCACGAATTAAAACGGAATAAAGATATATGGTGTTTTAAATTTCATGGGGTTAACAGGCAGTTATGAACGTGTTGGTTTTTCTGGGGTGATCCGGTTTTCAATGAACTTCATGTCACTAGTGCCAGCGCGTGATTATTATCACATTAGTCTGTGGCGGCTTTCTATTCTGCTTTCGATAAAGGTGCACGAGGGAGGGTTCAAAGCGCGTGTTCAGTCCGTGTGTCCACCCGTTTTCAGGTAGAGGATGTGCTGTGCGAGTACGGAGAGGGGTGGCGCTGTCTTACATCAAAATAAAGTGCCCTTTAGTATTTCGCTTAGGGGATTTTTCTTTTTAGGCGTATTTGTTAGGTGATTTCTCTGGATCATCAGGAAATTCAGAGCGGCGATAGGAATCATTTTTTTCGAGTAGTATCGTTTCGTATATCCCTTCTATGGGTACGGCTTCCCTTATTTATTGCACATGTCGCTGGCGCTTGAGAGAGCCTGGTGATTACGGTGTATTTAACCTAAAACAGACGAGACAATGACTAAAACTTTTGCTTTTGCACCGATCCGTAATGTATACAAAATCCGCCAGGTCGCAGCTGATAGTTGGTGGGTATATTTGCATAACCTCGGAAACAACGGTGAACTGAGCACCACGTCTCGCGTGGTATTTTTCGCCAATAGCCGTGCGCAGGTTGATCAGTGGATTGAAAGCAAAGATGAGTTCGTGTTTGTCATTGCAGACAGTTAAGTCTTAGTCAGCATTATCACCGGATATCATTCAGGGCGGTTTGTCGCACTGAATGATAGAGCGGCAGTTTGTCTGTCTTTGCTCAATTCAGTGATTGTGGTCTTACCTGTTGATCGGCCCGGTGTCGATGCATCACTGCGTTTCTTCTATCCGTTCGTTATCGCTGGATAGCGACTGCTAATTACCCTCGTCTGATAGCGTGATTTTTGCTATCGTTGGCACCGTATCGCGGTTGTTGTAAATGCGTTTTGTTAGTGACTAATTGATGGTTTCAGATGCAGGCCTATGGGAGGCTGATAGCTGAAAGCAAGGGTAGAGACTCATGGCTGGTCGATCTGAAAAACTGGAAAAATACCGTCCCGCAAGTGATAACTTCGAGATTGATGAGTTTCCGTTTTATTGGGTAGCCCGTCTGAATTCCCTGTATGCCATGGAGATGGAAAAGACCCTGAAACCGATGAATATGGATATCTCCCGTTGGCGCGTGGCGATGTTGTTGCGTATTCATGGTGAGCTGAGTATCTCTGATATTGCTGAACATGCGCTGGGTAAGCTGCCGACGATTACCAAGATCGTCTATCGCATGCGTGATGAAGGCTTGGTGGATGTGAATACATCTGAAGCTGATGGACGGGTGACGGTTGTAACACTCACGGATCAGGGGCACGAGAACGTGGAAAGCGTTCTGGAAGGCACTCAGAGTGTTTTCAAAAAAGCATTTAAAGGCTTTACTGAGCCGCAGATTCGCAAAAGTAATCAGTTGTTGCGTAAGTTGTTTGATAACTTATCTGACTAATATTCCTCCAAATTCAGCCTTATTTTCCTAGTACGAAATGCTAGTTTCTGAGCATTTTTCCCTTTTGTTTGACCTCTTTATATACATTTCTCATTGCCTTCAGTGCTGTGTTTTATCGGTTTCCTGACCAATTTGTACTCAAGAATCCTTCTCATTTTATTTGCTTTTCTTCTGGTTTTGGCTCGTTTTACTTCCTGCTTATTTGAGATTTCTTGCGGTTTTTCTTTGTATTTTGTTCGGTTTTTTATCGTTGTTGAGTGCTAATAAAGCAACAATCTGTCCTTCTGATGTTAAGAATAGGGTGAATTCTTAGAGCAAGTGTTACGCGGGTTTAGGTCCTTCCTTCTAGGTAATGCGCTGTATTTACTCAAAATTTGTCCGTTTTTCCTGTCTTGTTGTTCCGCAGATGCGGAAAGGTTTTGCTTGGGTTGTTGAAATTTAATTAGTTGACAATTCAAGTGAATATTACGATTCTGAAATGGCGCTGCAGAGGGCAGAGACCAATCAGGCTGTTCCGGTTAGTTACCCAAGCTTCATCAAGCCCTTCTGCATGCTGCGTCATACGAATAACTAAAACAAAAAATGAGCGGTAGGCGGATGACAGTATTTTTTCAGCGTTTTTCTCAGGGCGGCGACAGTTGGTCGGTGGCTGTGAAAGACACCAT
>JAGSHA010000395.1 GCA_023954795.1 Oceanospirillaceae bacterium
CACACCGTCTCTGCTGTTTGCACCATTCCCAATTTTAGGTTTCTGAGAGCCTAATCGCTCCAGCTATTCATTCTACAGCTGTCCTGTCTCTGCATGCTGCTGCATGCGTTTTCTGTATTTTTCTCATCGGTTGGCGTATCGCCTGCCAAAAAAACGTATTTTTTTATCGTTATGGTGAGATTATTTTTCTGTATGAATAATGATCAGTTTTAATCAATATTGTATTTTGAAAAGCTGGTGAAAAATCAATATTGAATATTGAAAACCCGGTGAAAAATCAATATTAAATATTGAAGTTTATTTATTTAGTCAATATTAAGTTTTGATTTGTCAGTCATTCTTTAAATGCTTGATGCTGCTGGGTTTATTAAAATTAGGCGGTAAACTACGCGAGCTTTGATGAGATAGCCGCTTGAAAAACAACAATAATTTCTCTTAAGGCTGGCTGAAGTCGGCCGATAACATTTATACGAAAATTAAGGCTTGATTGTTCACGTGAGCATGCTTTACTTGTCAGCGTAGAGAAAATATACGTTCAAAAATTAAGCGGTTTTTCTCTATTTGCTCTAAAGTGCTTAGTGTTTAAAAAGCAAACAATGTGAGAAAAACAGTGGCTGATTCAAATATGATCGTCGCACTGGATATAGGTACCGCTAAGGTAGTTTGTCTGGTGGCCGAGGTCGGACTCGATAGAGAAGTGCAGGTTGTGGGTGTTGGCTCGCATGCTTCTCGTGGTCTGAAGCGCGGCGTCGTTGTGAATATTGAATCAACCGTCAATTCAATTCAGCGAGCGGTAGAAGATGCTGAGTTGATGGCGGGGTGCAAAATACACTCTGTGAACGTGGCTTTAGCGGGTAGTCATATCAGTGCAGTCAATTCTCAAGGAATTGTGGCGCTGAAGGACCGCGAAGTGACCGCTCAGGATCTGGAACGTGTTATAGATGCAGCGCGAGCTGTACCAACACCTGCAGATCAACGTATTTTGCACATTTTGCCGCAAGAATATGCGATTGATAGCGAGCAAGGTATCAAGGAACCGCTGGGTATGTCTGGTGTGCGCCTTGAAGCCAAGGTCCATCTGGTGACAGGTGCGGCAAACGCCATTCAAAACATTGAAAAGTGTGTGCGGATGTGTGGTCTCGAAATTGATTCGCTGGTACTGAGTCAGCTGGCTTCCAGTCACTCCGTTCTGACAGAAGACGAAAAAGATCTGGGTGTTTGTCTGGTTGATATCGGCGCAGGCACAAGTGATATGGCCGTCTATGTAGGTGGGGCTTTGTACCACACTGCGGTTGTTCCGGTGGCAGGGGATCAAGTCACTAACGACATTGCGGTGGCGTTGCGTACGCCAACGCAGAACGCAGAAGATCTGAAGATTAAATATGCATGTGCACTCTCTCAGCTGGCGAGCGCACATGAAATTGTTAAGGTCCCGAATGTGGGGGATCGCCCGGCAAAAGAACTGTCGCGACAGGCGCTTGCTGAAGTGGTTGAACCACGTTATGAAGAACTGTTTGTGCTGATTCAGAAGGAATTGAAGCACAGCGGATTCGAAGGACTGATACCAACCGGTATTGTATTAACCGGTGGTACGGCTCGCATGGAAGGAGCGATTGAGCTGGCTGAGGAAATTTTCCACATGCCCGTGCGCCTGGCATCGCCAAAAGGCCTCGGCAGTATGTCGGATATTCTGGGTAATCCCATGTATGCCACGGCAGCAGGATTACTCAGACTTGCAGATGCAAACGAACAAGATGGGGCTAGCACGTCAGTATCGATAGTAGAGCCAGAGAGCTCTGAGTTTCAGATCGTGCAGCCAAACCTGATCCACCGGATGAAATCCTGGATTCAGGCAAACTTTTAATGGGTGAAAAGGTGCGCTAAGCGCAACTGGCGTTATGGGTTGGCGCCAACCTAGAGGGGAAATAGACATGTTTGAGTTGGTCGATAGTATCCCGCAGAGTGCTGTGATCAAAGTGATCGGCGTAGGCGGTGGCGGCGGTAATGCCGTGCAGCATATGGTTACCACCGAGGTAGAAGGTGTTGATTTTATCTGTGCAAATACCGATGCGCAGGCTCTGGATAATATGGCGGCGCAGGCCGTTATCCAGATCGGTGGTGAGATGACTAAAGGCCTTGGTGCTGGTGCGAACCCGGATGTGGGTCGTCAGGCAGCAATGGATGATCGTGACCGTATCGCAGAGATGCTGTCAGGAGCAGATATGGTATTTATCACGGCCGGTATGGGCGGTGGAACAGGTACCGGTGCGGCGCCAGTTGTGGCCGAAGTTGCTCGTGATATGGGTATCCTGACGGTCGCAGTAGTGACTAAGCCGTTTTCATTTGAAGGCCGTAAGCGTCTGAAAATTGCGGACGAAGGCATCAAAGAGTTGAAAGAGAATGTTGATTCCCTAATCATCATTCCAAACCAAAAGCTGTTGCCTGTACTAGGTAAAAACACCAGCCTGATCAACGCGTTCAATACTGCAAATGACGTATTAAAAGGCGCAGTTCAGGGTATTGCGGATTTGATCATCCGTCCGGGTATGATCAACGTCGATTTTGCAGACGTTCGCACCGTTATGTCCGAAATGGGCATGGCGATGATGGGTAGCGGATCGGGTCGCGGTGACAACCGTGCGACCGAAGCGACTGAAGCAGCAATCAACAGCCCGCTGCTGGAAGATGTTGACCTGAAAGGTGCCAGCGGCATTCTGGTTAACATCACAGCCGGTCTGGATCTGAGCTTGGGTGAGTTTTCTGAAGTGGGTAACATCGTTGAAGAATACGCATCGGACTCTGCGACGATTGTTGTGGGTACGGTAATTGAGCCGGAGATGAACGACGAGCTGAAGGTTACTGTAGTCGCGACAGGTCTGGGTCGTGCGAAAGAACAGGAAGTGCGCGTAGTGAGCACGGGCGGCGGTCGCGCTGCGGCAGCGACAACCGACTATAGCCAGCTGGAACTGCCGACTGCGATGCGTAATCGCGCGGAAGCAGAGAAATCCAAGCGTGTAACGGAACCAACCCGCGAGCCAGAGCCAGAAATGCAGAATGGCCGCACGGGAACTGATGATATGGATTTCCTGGATATTCCAGCATTCCTACGTCGTCAGGCTGACTAAGTCAGCCACCAGTTACCATTGCATTAGCCGTCCGGTGAGAATCGGGCGGCTTTTTATTGTCTGTTTTTCGGGCAATAGAATCGGGTGGTTCTTGCAAATTATGCGGATATAAAATAAAGCCGAAAATACGTAACTAATTGCTTGATTCAGAAGGATAACTACATTAAAGTACGCACCTCGTTTGAGACGCTGTCTGCAGTGTTGAAAACGAAGTTCGGTGAGGTGTCCGAGTGGCCGAAGGAGCACGCCTGGAAAGTGTGTATACCGCAAGGTATCGAGGGTTCGAATCCCTCCCTCACCGCCATCCGAATTTATAACAAAAAAGCCTTGGTTTAACTACCGGGGCTTTTTTGTATCTGCGATGTGCGATGGTATTCATTATCTGAG
>JAGSHA010000501.1 GCA_023954795.1 Oceanospirillaceae bacterium
CATCTGTTGAGCCGTGTTGAAGATGCGGAGTACGCCGCTGAGATGATCTCCGCCTGGGTACAACGCTATATCGATGTGGGTCTGTTGCCCAAGTTGATGAATGCACCAGAAGGTATCACTCGGGTGAGCGAAGCGGATGCGAACAGTTTCACTCAGGATATCAGTGCTGACGGTCATCACCTGATTGCGGATGAACCGGCCAACTATGGCGGTAACTATTTAGGCCCTACACCCTATCAACTGGTCGCTGCCGGTTTGGGTGCCTGTACGTCGATGACCATCCGTATGTATGCCCGTCAGAAGAAGATCCCGTTGGAGCATGTTCAGGTGGATGTGAACCATGCCAAGGTCCACGCTCAGGACTGCGAAAGCTGCGGTCAAAATGGCGGCAAGATCGATCGGTTTGAGCGCCGTATTGGCCTCTCCGGTGATCTAACGGATGCTCAGCGTCAACGCTTGTTGGAAATCGCTGACCGCTGTCCGGTCCATCGCACACTGGAAGGCGAGATCGACATTCAAACTGAGCTGGTTTAGCCGTACCGCTGATAAAACGGAGTCTGTCACCCAGCTGTCAGGTGCCTGTCGTGGTCGACTGGCACCGTTTTCATCTACATTCAGTCACCAGAAACAGAGATAAGGACGCACCATGATTGTCAGGAAACTTCGCCTTCAGCGCGGCTGGTCACAGGAACAACTCGCAGAGATGAGCGGTTTAAGTACCCGCACTATTCAGCGTATCGAACGGGGCCAGAAAGCGGGACTGGAGTCCCTGAAATCCTTAGCGGCTGTTTTTGAAGTTCAGGTTTCTGATCTTAAACAGGAGGACAGGATTGTGACTGAAGAACAGGTAGTAGGACAGCAACCCACCAAAGAGCAGGATAAAGAGCAGCAGGCGATGGAATACGTGCGTGACCTCAAAGGGTTTTACGCACATCTGACCAGCTATGTGGTGGTGATGATCGGTTTGATCGTGATTAACCTCTTCACCTCCCCCGACTATTTCTGGGCGAAATGGCCATTGATGGGCTGGGGTATCGGGGTTATTTCACACGGGTTAAGTGTCTTTGAGGTGATCAATCTATTCGGCGCGGACTGGGAGCGCAAACAAGTGGAGAAGCGACTGGGCAGGAAACTCTGATTTCTGCCCAGTTCAGTTAAGTCCAGTTCATTCCAACCCAGTCCGGTTCATTGTGAATCAGGTCACACTCATCAGGTGATCGGGTTCAAATGCAACGCAGAAGTTACCCCAATGCCGGCCTGATACATTGATCGGCACCGAGACCGAGTTCAGGATCTCACCGGTATCGCGAATAAAGGTCTGTAGCAGGAACGGAGCCGTTTGTGATGCCCTGCGTACTTCAGCACGGTTGGCATTGTAGAAACGACGGTTCCGGCTGCGAGCGTTATCAACGGCAAAGTCACCGGTAAGCGGATGAGAGACCTTGGAGTTATGGGCCGGACAGTAGCCTTTCAGGTCAAACGCTGAGGCGATCAAAAATTCCGGACGTTCTTCGATAAAGCGGTCGAACATCGGCCGCAAACGCGCATCGTAGGTATCGGTATAACTGGTATCGAATTTCTCAGGCAGCTGACCTTCGTTCGCGCGCACATAGTTCACATCAAAGACGTTGGCGCCCTGCTGATTGATCCGTTGCAGCTCACCTTCTACCTCTTTCGCCCAACCTTGCGCCGTACGAATAATCTCTTCAAACCCGCCGTAACCGATGGTGAAGCGGGACAACAACTCCTGCATCTCCTCGGTAGCCCCTTCCAGCTCAAGCGCATGTTCTGACGACTGTTCCATCTGAACTTTAATCATATCGGACAGATCAGTGATCTCAGACACGTGGGTGTGCGTATTTTTGTTGGTGCTTGAAAGCTCTTC
>JAGSHA010000026.1 GCA_023954795.1 Oceanospirillaceae bacterium
CAAGATGCCACGACACGAAATCTATTCATGAAGGCACCAATCATGGCCAGATATTTCACCCATCGTAAAACCCACCCAACGCTCTCAGATACCGAGCCGATTCATTTACATTTGGCTTTAGATTCTTGTATTGATTAGACAAACAGATCTACCCCAAGATTGATCATTTTTTTCACACACCCGCTATGCGGCTACTCTATTCCATGCAGCAACTGCAAAATAAATTTGGCACTTGGCCTTGAAAATTTACTTTTCGCCCCTATCCTTTCGCCATACCCCTACCTGTATGAATTTTGGATGACCATGAGCGAAGTACAACATCACCGTCTGATTATTCTGGGCTCCGGTCCAGCCGGTTACACTGCTGCGGTATACGCTGCCCGTGCCAACCTGAACCCTATTGTTATCACCGGCATGCAGGCCGGCGGCCAGTTGACTACCACCACTGACGTCGATAACTGGCCCGGTGACGTTGATGGCGTACAAGGCCCTGAACTCATGCAGCGCATGCAGGCTCACGCAGAGCGTTTTAACACGCAGGTCCTGTTCGACCATATTAACGAGACTGATCTGAGCAACCGCCCTTTCCGCCTGAAAGGCGATATGGGTGAATACACCTGTGACTCCCTGATCATCTCTACCGGTGCGTCTGCACAGTACCTGGGTCTGGATTCGGAAGAAGCCTTTAAAGGCAAAGGCGTATCCGCGTGCGCGACTTGTGATGGATTCTTCTATCGCGGCCAGAAAGTAGCCGTCATCGGCGGTGGTAACACCGCAGTTGAAGAGGCGCTTTACCTGTCTAACATTGCGGCGGAAGTGACACTGATTCACCGTCGCGATTCCCTGCGTTGCGAGAAAATTCTTCAGGACAAACTGTTCGAACGTGCAGAAAACGGCAACATCAACATCATCTGGAACCACCAGCTGGACGAAGTTCTGGGTGATGAGATGGGCGTTACCGGTATGCGTATCAAAGAGAGCAACGGCGACGCAACTCAGGATCTGGAACTGTCCGGCGTTTTTGTTGCTATCGGCCACAAACCGAACACCGACATCTTCGAAGGCCAACTGGACATGAAAGACGGCTACATCAAGATCCACAGCGGCACTGAAGGCAACGCAACTCAGACGTCAGTAAAGGGCGTATTCGCGGCAGGTGACGTATGCGATCACATCTATCGCCAGGCAATCACATCCGCAGGTTTTGGCTGCATGGCTGCACTGGATGCTGAACGCTTCCTGGACGATCTGGAGAAATAAGGAAATCCGGGCGTTCGCGCCCGCTTTTCCGCTGTCTTATGATCGCTTGGTTAGACATCGAATCCAATAGCTTTCCTGCTATACATACCGCACTAAAGGAACCCAACGGCCTACTCGCTGCTGGGGGAGACCTTAGCCCGGCACGACTTAAGGAAGCATACCGTCAGGGCATTTTCCCTTGGTACAACCAAGGAGAACCTATCCTGTGGTGGAGTCCAGACCCCCGCTGCGTTCTATTTCCTGAGCAGCTTCACGTATCTCGTAGCTTACGCAAACGGATACGCAAGCAGGACTACGAGGTCAGCTTCGACACCGACTTCGAGGCCGTCGTTGACGCTTGCGCCGAGCCTCGCGCCAATGGCGATGGCACCTGGATTACCCGCGCAATGAAGGGAGCGTATTGCGACCTCCACAGACAAGGCATTGCGCATTCGGTAGAACTCAGAATTAATGGGCGATTAGTCGGTGGACTTTACGGTCTGGCGATGGGGAAAATGTTCTTTGGTGAGTCAATGTTCAGCCGAGAAACGGACGCATCCAAAATTGCATTCGTCCTCATGGTCGAACAACTGCAAAACTGGGGCTATGCTTTAATCGACTGTCAGGTAAGCAACAATCACCTGAAAAGTCTTGGAGCAAAAGAGATTCCAAGAGCAGAGTTTAAACGCTACCTGAACAAGTATCTGGATCAGACATCCGGTCATGACTGGGTGTTTAATCCTGAGAGACTGAGTTTCGGGGAGACTCCCAGATGACAAACCTGAAGACTTTGCATTTTTACGCAACGCCTGAACATGATTGTAGTTATCTGAAAGACCGACAGGCGAAAACCCTGTTTGTAGATCCGCACGCGGTCATCACCAAAGATACCTACAGTCAGCTATCCGATCTAGGATTCAGACGGAGCGGCGGGCATATCTACCGCCCCCACTGCAAAGAGTGTCAGGCATGCATCTCGGTGCGCATACCCACGGACGTGTTTGCCGCCAGCAAAAGCCAAAAACGCGTACTGGCCAAAAATAAAGATCTGACTTTTCGCGCAGTTACGCCGCAATTCACACAAGAATATTACGACCTGTACGCCCGCTATATAAACCTGCGCCACAAAGACGGCGACATGCACCCCCCTAGTATCGATCAGTTCACATCATTTCTGGTTGATGGCGCTCAGGGAACAATCTTTTTCGAGTTTCGTGACAGCGACAAGAAGCTTTTAGCTATTGCCGTTTGTGACGAGCTAGAGCAAGGACTCTCTCCTATCTACACCTTCTATGATCCAGACGAAGAAAAACGCAGCCTTGGTACGTTTTGCATACTATGGCAGATCGCCGAAGCAAAGCGCCGCCGTCTGCAATACGTCTATCTGGGATACTGGGTAAGAGAGTGCCGGAAGATGAATTATAAGATCATGTTCCGACCGATTGAATTACTACTCGACGGACACTGGGTGTCCATCACATAACTGAAACAATTTTCCCCGCCCTTTTTCTTTAATCTCTTTGATATGCCTGAACATTTCAGGCACAATACTGCGCTTAAAAAATCGGGTTTGGATCTGCAAGGCCTTAAGAGGTAGCTACTGAATGGCTAAAGAAGATAGCATTGAAATGGACGGCACCGTGATCGACACGCTTCCCAACACTATGTTCCGTGTTGAGTTGGAAAACGGTCACGTTGTTACAGCGCACATCTCCGGCAAGATGCGTAAAAACTACATCCGCATCCTGACTGGCGATAAAGTAAAGGTCGAGTTGACACCTTACGACCTGAGCAAAGGACGCATCGTCTACCGCGCGCGTTAATTTATCGCCCGACCGGACTTATGGTGGCAGCCATCAGGCTGCCTCCATCACCTCCACCCTCAGATTGCCCTCATCATCAACGGTAATCGCAACATCACCGCCATCTTCGGCAAGCACTCCGAATAGAATCATTTCAGCAAGCGGTTTCTTCAGTTTCTCCTGAATCATTCGCTTCATCGGACGCGCACCCATCTGCTCATCATATCCATTGGTCGCAAACCAGCTACGTGCAGCATCATCCATATGCAGAACCACATGTTTTTCGTCCAGCTGCACCTGAAGCTCGGTCAAGAACTTATCAACCACACCTTTTATGATATCCGTACCCAGCGCTTTAAACTGAATAATGCCATCCAATCGGTTGCGGAACTCAGGAGTGAACAACTTACGAATCGCTTCCATACCATCGGTAGAGTGATCCTGATGAGCAAAACCAATCGAGTTACGCGCCATCTGCTCGGCCCCCGCATTCGTTGTCATCACCAGAATAACATTGCGGAAATCTGCTTTGCGGCCGTTGTTATCGGTCAACGTACCGTTATCCATCACCTGCAATAGCAAGTTGAAGACTTCCGGATGCGCTTTCTCAATCTCATCCAGCAACAGAACACAATGCGGCGACTTAGTAATCGCTTCCGTCAGCAAACCGCCCTGATCATAGCCAACATACCCAGGAGGCGCACCGATCAGTCGAGATACAGTGTGACGCTCCATGTACTCAGACATGTCAAAACGCACCAACTCAATACCCATCAAACGGGCGAGCTGATTAGTGACTTCGGTCTTACCAACACCTGTAGGACCTGAGAACAGGAAGCTACCAACAGGCTTATTCGGCTCTTTGAGACCTGCACGGGACAATTTAATCGCTGAAGCCAGCGTATCAATTGCCTCATTCTGCCCCAGTACAACCATTTTCAGGTTGGAGTCCAGTTTAGCCAACAGATCTTTATCCGATGCAGATACGCTCTTAGGCGGTATTCGCGCAATCTTCGCCACAACCGCCTCAACGTCTTCTACCGTAATCTGCTTCTTACGCAGCTCAGGCGGCAAAAGTCTTTGATACGCACCGGCTTCATCAATGACATCAATCGCCTTATCAGGCATGTGCTTGTCGTTGATATAACGATCAGCCAACTCAGATGCAGCACGTAATGCTTCGTCATCGTATTCGATATCATGATGCTCTTCGAAGCGACCACTAAGCCCTTTCAAGATCTGATACGTATCTTCAACCGTTGGTTCAAGAATATCGACTTTCTGGAATCGACGCGCCAGCGCACGATCTTTTTCGAAGATGCCACGAAATTCCTGGAACGTAGTCGAACCAATACATCGAATTGCACCGGAACTTAACATCGGCTTCAGGAGATTTGATGCATCCATCGAGCCGCCCGATGCAGCACCAGCGCCGATAATGGTATGAATCTCATCGATAAACAGAATGGCATGTTCCTGACGACGAATCTCACTCAACAATGCTTTCAGGCGTTTCTCAAAATCGCCACGATATTTAGTACCGGCCAACAATGCACCCAGATCCAGTGAATACACCACAGAATCTTCGATAATTTCAGGTACCTGCTGCTCTACGATCCGTTTTGCCAACCCTTCAGCGATAGCGGTCTTGCCCACACCCGCCTCACCAACCAGCAACGGATTATTTTTTCTGCGACGTGACAAAATCTGCACCACGCGCTCAACTTCAGAATCACGTCCGACCAGCGGATCAATGCGCCCCTGAGAGGCCTCTACATTGAGATTAACAGCGTACTTCGCCAATGGACTTTTATCAGAATCTTCCTTGGCCTCACCCTCAACCGGCGTCTCACCGACATCGTGCTGATGGTCAGATACACGAGAAATACCGTGCGATATGAAGTTCACCGCATCGATACGCTCTACGCCCTGCTGCTGCAGAACAAAAACAGCCTGACTCTCCTGCTCACTGAAGATCGCGACCAGCACATTGGCACCCGTAACTTCACTTTTGCCGGATGACTGCACATGGAACACCGCTCGCTGCAACACTCGCTGAAAACCAAGCGTAGGCTGCGTTTCGATGTTCGGAATATCGTCAGGTAACAGGGGCGTTGTTTCGTCGATAAAATCGACCAATGTCTGGCGAAGCTTATCCAGGTCCGCACCACATGCATTCAGCACATCCGTTGCCGCATGGTTATCAAGTAACGCGAGCAACAAGTGCTCTACCGTCATAAACTCGTGACGCTTCTCTTTAGCGGCTTTAAAGGCTGCACTGAGCGTGTCTTCTAGCTCTCGGTTCAGCATAGCGGCCCCCTATACACTTTCAATTTCACAAAGCAAGGGATGTTTGTTGTCTCTTGCATATTGATTCACCATCGCAGCTTTAGTTTCGGCTACATCACGAGTATAGACGCCACAGACACCTTTTCCTTGTGTATGCACCGCTAACATCACCTGCGTTGCTTTTTCTTCGTTCATATTAAAGATCGCCATCAGCACCTCGATCACAAAGTCCATCGGCGTATAGTCATCATTCATCAGTACCACACGGTACATCGAAGGCCGTTTTAGCTCGGGCTTCGCCTCTTCTGTCACCAACCCGTGTTCTGGGTAGTCATCGCCTTCGGAAGGCTCATTCGCAAGACGAATGGTTTTCAGTATCTTTGTAGTTTCCATGAAAATCTGTCTTTTAGGGTAAATCAATTAACTATTGAACATTTATTGCACGCCTATCCACACGACCGAATTCTGCATGCTATAATTGTTCGCAGCAGGAGTGATGAGTATCTGGTGTCCCTGCGAAGACGTAAAGGAATTTGCGGTCCTCTTAATCTATATATTAACAGCACCGAGGGCTGCAGTTGAGGGTTGCATTAGCATTCTTCATCTTCACTGGATCAGGATATTAGGAGTCTTTCCATGCAGACAGGGAAAGTAAAGTGGTTCAACAACGCCAAAGGTTATGGTTTTATCCTCTCCGAGGAGCATAACGAGGATCTCTTTGCTCACTACTCAGCCATTCAAAGTGAGGGCTATAAAAGCCTCAAGGCTGGCCAAACAGTCGAATTCGATACAGCCCCCGGCCCTAAAGGTCTTCACGCTGTAAATATCAGACCGATGTCGACCTAAGGCAAGAAGTGTTAGCTGCACAAATAACTATTATAAAGCTGTATTCATCGATGGGTGGAGTGTAATCGGGGCAGATTCATCAACGTTTAGATTAGATTCATAGCCAACTTAGATTCAAGCAATAATAGATCGAAGCAGAAAAACCAGCCCAACGGCTGGTTTTTTAGTTTCTGGAGTAAGCAAGCTTCTCAGGGCGATATGCATCACATTTTAGCGATAATCGCATCGCCAAATTCTGAACTTGAAAGCAATGTAGCATCATCCATTAAACGCTCAAAATCATAGGTCACGGTTTTCGCCGCAATCGCACCGTCCATGCCCTTGATAATCAGATCTGCTGCCTCAAGCCAGCCCATATGTCGCAACATCATTTCAGCCGATAAGATCACCGACCCCGGATTCACCTTATCCTGCCCGGCATACTTAGGCGCGGTGCCGTGCGTTGCCTCAAAAATGGCCACATCATCAGACAAGTTAGCTCCGGGCGCGATACCGATTCCACCCACCTCTGCAGCCAACGCATCTGAAAGATAATCACCATTCAGATTAAGCGTCGCGACTACATCGTATTCCTCCGGACGCAGCAAGATCTGCTGCAACATCGCGTCTGCAATGACATCTTTTACAACCACGTCACGCCCCGTGTTGGGGTTTTTAAAGCTCATCCATGGACCCGAGCCAAGCAACTGAGCACCAAATTCGTCCCGCGCAAGCTCATACCCCCACTCTTTGAAGGCACCCTCAGTAAATTTCATGATGTTTCCTTTGTGTACCAACGTCAGGGATTCCCGATCGTTATCGACACAATATTGCAATGCCTGTCGCACCAAACGTTTAGTGCCCTGCTCCGATACAGGCTTCACACCGATGCCACACATCTGATCAAAGCGTATCTTCGTGACCCCCATCTCCTCCTTAAGGAAGCGAATCACCTTATCTGCTTCTGGCGTCCCTGCCTTCCACTCAACACCGGCGTAGATATCTTCGGAGTTCTCGCGATAGATCACCATATCCACATCACCCGGCTTAACAACCGGACTGGGTACGCCTTCAAACCAGCGCACCGGACGCTGACAAACATAGAGATCCAGCTCCTGACGCAGCGCCACATTTAGCGAACGTATGCCGCCCCCCACGGGGGTCGTCAACGGCCCCTTGATACCCACCTTAAACTCCTTAAATGCGGCCAAAGTCTCCTCTGGCAACCAAGTATCCTGATCGTATACTTCAGTCGCTTTCTCACCGGCATAGACTTCCATCCAGGATATAGCGCGCTGCCCGCCATACGCTTTTTTAATGGCAGCATTCACCACACTGATCATAACCGGCGAGACATCCATCCCGATGCCGTCACCTTCAATGTAGGGAATAATCGGATTGCTAGGTACGTTGAGCGAGAAATCGTCATTCACCGTGATCTTCTGTCCTTCCGGAACCTGAATATTCTGGTATCCCATAACTATCTCCATCACCTGTAGTAGCCTACGCACGCCACGCTTCACGCAGACTCAATTGCGTTCTTAGAATTATCCTGTGCAGCGTGTAATATATAGCACAGCCAGAATGCGCCGTTGGCGCCTGACCTTTTCCCTTACATAAGAAGCATAGATGTCTAACGTTCTTCTTTTTAACAAACCTTTCCACGTACTTTCCCAGTTCACTGACAACGAAGGTCGCGACACCCTCGCGAACTACGTTAAGGAAAAAGGCGTGTATGCCGCAGGCCGCCTTGATTATGACTCTGAAGGTTTACTTCTGCTGACTGATGATGGCAATGTCCAGCACCAGCTCGCACATCCAAAATTCAAGATGGAAAAGACCTACTGGGTGCAGGTTGACGGTGAAATTGATGAAAACGCACTGCTGCGACTGCGCCAGGGCGTAGAACTGAAAGACGGCATGACGCGCCCCGCCAAAACCCGGCGCATGGAAGAGCCCGATATCTGGCCAAGACACCCTCCGATCAGAGAGCGTCGAAACCAACCAACCAGCTGGGTAGAGATAAAGATTACGGAGGGGCGTAACCGGCAAGTCCGCCGCATGACCGCAGCGGTCGGATTTCCGACGCTGAGGTTAATTCGACATGCCATTGGCAACTGGACACTGAATGGAATTGAGCCGGGCACCTATCGCAGCGAGCAAATAAACTTACCCGCACAGAAGAAAAGCACACGACCCCGTACAGGAAAGCCTACTGGAAGATCCAATCCACGCAGGCGTTCCACGCGATAAGAATCAGCGGAAGCTCACCACTCTTCCGCTGCATCCATGTCTGTCTTTTTCTGCTCAACCCATTGCTCACCGTCGTCGGTGATCTCTTTTTTCCAGAATGGCGCATCGCGTTTCAGGTAATCCATTATGAAACGCGCTGCGAGAAATGCGTTGTCGCGATGAGCGCTTCCGACACCCACGAATACAATATTCGCGTTCAGCGCCAGCTCACCGACACGGTGAACGATAACAATATTGCCCAACTCCCAGCGCTCACGCGCCTGATCAGCAATCGACAACAGCGCTTTCTCTGTCATCCCCGGATAATGTTCCAGATAAAGCGCCTTGAGACGGTCATCAACAACCTCCATCTCCCTTACTATCCCGGTAAAGGTCACAATCGCACCGCTGGTCGCATCATCAGCCCGCACCTGCTCTGACAACTGGCCAATATTAAAATCGTCGGTCTGAACCTTTATATATGTACCGGACATCCGTATACCTCTAATGAATTACCTGAGCGCTGAAGGACTTATTACAGCGCATACAAGAAAAATAATAACATTAATGTTATCGTTTGCGCTTTTGTAAGATGCTAAAGGAAACGCTATGTGTTGGACGCCCCACGCAACTGTTGCCACTGTTGTAGAGCGTGACGGCCGTTTTCTGATGATCGAAGAGGTATCCAGCGGGCGCGTCGTTCTAAACCAGCCCGCCGGTCATCTTGAAGAAAACGAGCTGTTCGCTGAGGCAGCTCTGCGCGAGACAATGGAAGAGTCAGCCTGGAAAGTAAAATTAAAGTACGTGGTTGGGATGTATGCTTACAAATCCCCTAACAGCAAAATCACGTATCACCGCCTTTGCTACGCCGCTGACGCAGTACAGCATTACCCGGACAGTCCTCTGGACGACGGCATCATCCGTACACTATGGATGACACGCGAAGAACTCGAAGCGAACAAAGAACGCTTGCGCAGCCCAACGGTACTGCGCTGTATTGATGATTATCTGGCGGGAAAGAACTACCCGTTAGATTTTATATTTGAACATCTGGATTAAGACAGAACGATCCCTCAATGACAGACACCGCAAACACCAAAGTAATCGTCGGCATGTCCGGCGGCGTTGATTCCTCAGTTTCCGCCCTACTTCTGATACAGCAAGGTTATCAGGTAGAAGGCCTGTTCATGAAAAACTGGGATGAAGATGACGGCACTGAATACTGTACAGCCAAAGATGATCTGGCCGATGCGCAGGCGGTATGTGATAAGTTAGGCATCCATCTGCACAAAGCAAATTTTGCCGCAGAATACTGGGACAACGTATTCGAGCACTTCCTGGAAGAATACAAGGCTGGCCGTACGCCCAACCCCGATATCTTGTGCAACCGTGAGATCAAGTTCAAAGCATTCCTGGAATACGCAAAAGCCCTGGGTGCAGAGCTGATTGCCACTGGCCATTACACGCGCCGTGGTGAAGTTGACGACAAAGCAGCTCTACTGAAAGGCCTTGATGCAAACAAGGATCAGAGCTACTTCCTGCATCAGGTAGGTACTGAAGAGCTGAAGCAAACCCTATTCCCTGTAGGTGAGTTAGAGAAACCGGAAGTACGCCGCTTGGCGGAAGAGCATGACCTGATCACCCACAACAAGAAGGACAGCACCGGTATCTGCTTTATCGGTGAACGTCGTTTTAAGGATTTTCTACAGCAATACCTACCCGCCCAGCCAGGTAAGATAGAAACACCTGATGGCGAGGTGATCGGCGATCATTCCGGACTGATGTACTACACAATTGGTCAACGCCAGGGCCTGCATATCGGCGGACTAAAAAACCACCCGGAAGCACCTTGGTTCGTTGCTGACAAGGACCTGACCCGAAATGTCCTGATCGCAGTACAAGGTAAGCAGCACGATCTGCTCTACACTGACTGGCTAACGGCGTCTGATATTTTCTGGATCAGTGGCGAAGTACCTGAGCTGCCGATGACACTCAGAGCCAAAATCCGCTATCGCCAGGATGATCAGAGCTGTACGCTTTCTCTGAATGAAAAAGGCGAATACTATGTTTCGTTTGACGAGCCTCAACGGGCCATTACACCGGGACAGTCTGTCGTATTCTACGATGGTAATATTTGCCTCGGCGGCGGTGTTATAGAGAATATGGGAAAAAATAATCATTCGGAGGAAGTGGCCTGATGTCGCGCAAGCACGACGAACAAGCTATCGCTCTGGCCGGCCTTTTTCAGGCGGCTGCACTCGTAGAGCAGATTGCGACCCGTGGAATGGTCCCTCAAAACAGCCTGGAAACATCACTGTATAGCACCTTCGTTACCAACCCCAGCTCAACGGAAGAGATTTACGGTGGCGCGCAAGAGCTGCCATTCAATCTTCAGCTGGGCCTCCGAAACTTACAGGATCTGGTTGAAAAGAAGCGTTCGGAACACAACAAAGACATTGTCCGTTATGCTTTAAGCATGATGCATCTGGAGCGCAAACTCAGTAGCGACAAAGAGATGATGCAGTCTGTTGGCTCCCGACTAGACCAGATTCGCGAACAAGCGCGTTACTTCAGTCCGGAAAATGAAGATCCGATGCTAACGCCATCGACATTCTGCCACCCTAGTGTCATCGCCAACCTCGCAAGTCTCTATCAGGAAACCATCAGCACCTTTAGTTTCCGCATCCAGGTTGGAGGCGACCCCCGTCATCTTCAAAATGCAGAAAACGCTGCAAAAATCCGCGGTCTACTGCTTGCAGGTATCCGATCTGCCATGTTGTGGCGACAGGTCGGCGGCAAACGCTGGCATCTGTTCTTCTTTAAGTCCCGTATGCGGCCTTCATTGAAGAAGATCCAACCACACCCTTGAGCAACCCACGAACCTGCTCCAGTTACCTGGCCCTATGAGCTGGAACAAACGACCAATGTTCTGGTAGCCCAAAAGTGCGCTTTACTGCTATCAGAACCTCCCGTACATCGCGCTGATCTATTGACCTAAGAGAAAGTCTGGGACTTATTCTCCAGCTCTCTATAGCGCGAGCGGTTTTTTCGGTATAATGCCGCCCTTGATTTTTACTAGTGAACGAAGAGATCTATTCCATGGAGCTTTCCGCCCTTACAGCTGTATCCCCGGTTGACGGCCGCTACGGTAGCAAAACTGCTGACCTGCGCCCTGTATTCAGTGAATTTGGCCTGATCAAAGCACGCGTGACTGTTGAAGTCCGTTGGCTGCAGAAACTGGCTGCACACCCGCAGATCACCGAAGTACCAGCACTGAGCGATGAAGCTAACGCTGCGCTGAATGCTCTGGTCGACAACTTTGGTCAAACCGAAGCTGAACGCGTTAAAGAGATCGAGCGTACAACCAACCACGACGTTAAAGCGGTTGAGTACCTGATCAAAGAGCGTATCGCAGACAATGCTGAGCTGGCGGCGATCAGCGAATTCGTTCACTTTGCATGCACATCTGAAGACATCAACAACCTGTCTCACGCACTGATGCTGAAAGAAGGCATGGACGTTGTCCTGCCTATGATGCAACAGGTTAACGATGAGATTGCCACCCTGGGTCGCGAGCACGCAGCTGAGCCAATGCTGTCCCGTACCCACGGTCAGACTGCTTCTCCAACCACCGTTGGTAAAGAGATGGCAAACGTTTCATACCGTTTGCAACGTCAGATCAAACAGCTTCAGAACAATGAGATTCTGGGCAAAATCAACGGCGCTGTGGGTAACTACAACGCACACATCTCTGCTTACGCAGACGTTGACTGGGTTGTAAACGCACAGGAATTTGTTGAAAGCCTGGGCCTGACCTTCAACCCATACACAACTCAGATCGAGCCACACGATTACATTGCTGAGCTGTTCGATGCAGTTTGCCGCTTCAACACAATCCTGATCGACTTTGATCGCGACGTATGGGGTTACATCTGCCAGGGTTACTTCAAGCAGAAAACCATCGCGGGCGAAGTTGGCTCCTCTACAATGCCGCATAAGGTTAACCCAATCGACTTCGAAAACTCCGAAGGCAACCTGGGTATTGCAAACGCAATCATGCAGCACCTGGCGGCTAAACTGCCAATCTCTCGCTGGCAGCGCGACCTGACCGACTCCACTGTTCTGCGTAACATGGGTGTAGGTTTCGGCTACAGCATGATCGCTTACCAGTCCACGCTGAAAGGTATTAGCAAGCTGCAGATCAACCCGGCTGTTCTGGATGCAGATCTGGAAGGTTCCTGGGAAGTTCTGGCGGAGCCGATCCAGACCGTAATGCGTCGCCACGGTATCGAAGAGCCGTATGAGAAGCTGAAAGCCCTGACCCGCGGCCAGACGATGAACAAAGAGACCATTCAGGCGTTTATCGATACGCTGGACATGCCTCAGGAAGCAAAAGACAGCCTGAAAGCACTGACGCCGCAGAACTACATCGGCAACGCAATCGATCAGGCAAAAGCGATCTAAGCGCTTTACTGATCTAAAAATAACGGGGCCTGGTGCCCCGTTTTTTCTGACTCTAATTCTGATTTAAAAGACACTACACATGGAAAAACTGACTGCATCGGACGGCACTTCAATTCGCTACATCAGTATCGGCCACGGCCGGCCACTGATCTTCTTGCATGGCTGGACGGCCAACGCTCGCGAATGGCTCCCTTTTGCATCCGAACTGGCTGACGAGTTTCAGGTGTTTTGCTGGGATGCCCGCGGCCACGGTGATCACCAGTACGAAGAAGACTGCGACACCCATATCAGCACCATGGCGCAAGACCTACAACAGCTCATCAATAAATATGATCTGCAGGACGTTGTATTGGTCGGGCACTCAATGGGCGCACTGACAACCTGGGAGTATATTCGTCAGTTTGGCACCGAACGTCTGGGCGGTGTGTGTATTGTCGACCAGTCCCCCAAGCTCGTCACCGATGAAAGCTGGGAGCATGGTATTTATAGCAACTTTCCCGCTGATAAAAACCAGCAGTTAATTCAACGTCTCTCTGAAAACTTTGCAGAAGGCGTTTTAGAATTGGTCGCTTTTGGCAACAACGTGCGTTCTCGGGAGAATTTCGAACGCAACTCCCGTGGTTTCCAGCAGATGCGTGAATACTTGCAGAAATTGCCAGGACCGATGCTGACAGCGTGCTGGCAATCCCTGACTGCACAAGATTATCGCGACATTGTCTCCGCCATCAATGTGCCTGCGTTGCTGATTTACGGCGACGAAAGTCAGTTTTATTCTCAGACACTAGCGAACTGGGTTGCGACCCAGGTCAATGACTCCGAGCTGCATATCTATGAAAATTCAGATCACTCGCCTCAGCTTTGGCATCGCGAGCGATTTGTGTATGATCTGCGCCGTTTTGTAACACGCTTGAGTGAAGCCTGATCTAAATATGATCGATAACATCCGTATTGTACTTATCAACACCTTCCATCCCGGTAACGTGGGCGCTGCAGCGCGTGCGATGAAAAACATGGGTCTGACAGACCTCTGGTTGGTGGAACCCAACGATTACCCGAACGAAGAAGCTGTCTCACGCGCAGCCGGCGCCAAGGATCTGCTCGACAACGCAACAATTGTCAGCACGCTCGAAGAAGCGATCAGTGACTGCCAGCTCGTCATTGGCACCAGCGCCCGTAATCGTACGTTTAATTTACCACAGCTTGATGCCCGCACCTGTGCAGCCAAAGCAACAACAGAATCACAGCAAGGCAATGTTGCCATCGTTTTTGGCCGCGAAACCATGGGGCTGCACAACAGCGAATTGCAACAGTGCAACTACCATGTGTTTATTCCATCCAACCCCGAATACCCGGTGATGAATATCTCACAGGCGGTTCAGGTCATGTGCTACGAATTATGGATGGAATCCAATCGCGATGACACGCAGTATCCGCAGCAGGAATATCCTCTGCACAAAGAGATGGGATTATTCTATGACCACCTTGAACGGGTTCTGAAGCGCACAAAGTTCATCATTCCTCAGCATCAGGGAAAAGTACTGGAGAAGCTGCACCGATATTTTAACCGGTCACGCCCTGAGAAAACGGAATTGAATATGTTGCGTGGCATCCTGACCTCGGTCGAGGAAACACTTGATAACGAGAAGTCGTAACCGACTCACACAATTTTTTGGAAATCGCTATGCATCAAGATCTCGCTACACTGTTAGAACAAACCGACCAGCTACGCGAACACATGGACACTCTGCGCGGAGGCATACAGGCCGCACACGATCAGTCCCGCCGTCTGGAATATGATGCAGCTGGCATTAACGAATGTATGGCCAGCATCCAGAAATGCGTGCGTCTGGCTGGCAACAACCGTATGGCAGCCCTTTCTGCGCGCGACATGCGCAAAGTCATGGGTGAGCTTGAAGAATCCGTAGAACGCCTTGCAGAGTTTATTGGCTAATGACAGACCAACCCTCCCCTTTTGGTGACATCTCAGTCGAAACGTTTCTGCAAGAATACTGGCAGAAAAAACCGCTACTGATCCGTAATGCCTTTCCCGATCTGGAAGCACCTGTAGGTGCAGACGAACTGGCTGGATTGGCGTGCGAAGAAGATGTCGAAGCACGTCTCGTCATTCAAGGACCGGAAGAAGATCAGTGGGAACTGAAACACGGCCCCTTCAACGAAGAAACCTTTGCTGCGTTGCCTGAAGACAACTGGACCTTGCTGGTTCAGGCCGTTGACCATTGGGTACCTGAAGCAAATGACATCGTTGAGCAGTTCCGTTTTATTCCCAACTGGCGTTACGACGACCTGATGGTGAGCTTCGCCAGCCAAGGAGGCGGGGTTGGACCTCATTACGATAATTACGATGTATTCCTGATTCAGACACAGGGCAAACGTCGCTGGGAAGTGGGAGGTTTCTTTGATCAGAACTCTCCACGTCGCCCCAATATGCCTGTGATGATCATTCCAGACTGGGAAGCTGAGAACACCTGGGTACTGGAACCGGGAGATATGCTGTACATCCCACCACAGGTTGGCCACAACGGCGTCAGCGAAAGCGATGACTGCATGACCTATTCTGTAGGTTTCCGTGCACCGTCTCACGCAGAAATTTTGCGTAGCTTCACTGACTTTGTGGGAGAGAAACTCACATCGGAATCTCGCTATACCGATCCAGACTTAAAGCTGCAGGATAATCCCGGGCAGATTGAAGCTGAATCGTTGCAGCAGATACGTGGCATCTTTAACCAGTACCTGAACGATGACGCGCAGTTATCGAAATGGCTGGGGGAATTTGTGACTGATCCAAAATATCCGGATCTGGACCAAGCACCTAACGAAGAGATCTCTCTGGAACAGTTACAGGAAACACTCGCGGACGGCGACCTGCTACTGAGCCGCAACGAAGGCAGTCGTTTCTCTTTCTTTCAGCTACCTGAAAACCAGGTTCGGCTGTTTGTAGACGGCGAAAGCTTCCTGTGTGAGGGCGCGACCTGCTCACTCGCCACCTCTTTATGCCAGAACCCGAACATTGTGATCAATCAGGGCGACTGGTCTGATGAGGCACTGAAAATCTTGGTTCAGTTGCTGAATCAAGGCTCCGTTTACTGCGAGTAACGCGGCTCCTCTCTATGCCGGAATACGCCTTATGCGTTTCCGGCAGCCTCCTCTTCCACCGATTTTGCGACCTCCACGATTAAGCGGCGAATCCACTTGTGTGCACTGTTGTGCTGCAGAAGCGGACTCCATGCCATCTTGAGCTCGAATGGTGCTATTTCAAAAGGCGGTTCTTTAATCACCAGATTGGGATTTCCTTCCTGCGCAACGGCCGCTTTTGTAGGTATCGTCACAACCAGTGATTTCTGCTGCGCCAACAATGCCGCTGACTGATAGTGCCGGGTGAAGACCGTAATGTGCCGCTGACGACCGATTCGCTGCAGCGCTTCATCCACCCAACCAAGACGCTTGGTATCCTTGGGCGTTAGCCCCATCCCCGCACCCATACCCGTTTTACTGACCCAAACATGATTCGCCTGCAAATACGCATCCAGCGAAAACCGATCCACAATTGGGTTTTCGGCACTTAACAGGCAGGAGAAACTATCACGCCATAATGTCACCTGATGAAACGACTGCGGCATGGAGTCAAAACGGTTTATAACCAGATCGACCTGACCGCGCTCAACCTCCAGAAAACTCATGTCACTAGGAGTCAGGATATCCAGCACCACTTCCGGTGCTTCATCGCGTAAACGCTCCAGTAAACGCGGCAACAACGTTGATTCCCCGTAATCACTGGTCATGATCCTGAAAACCCGATCACTGGACGCCGCATCAAATTCCTTATTGGGCTCGACCGCTTGCTCAATTGTCGCCAGTACCTGCCGAATGAGCGGCTGAAGCGCCTGTGCACGCTCAGTCGGCATCATCCCTTCGCTACTACGTACCAGCAACGGATCATCAAAGGTCTCCCGCAATCGGCGCAGCCCGTTGCTCATAGCCGGCTGCGTAATACCGAGCACGCTGGCTGACCGCGTCACATTACGTTCCCTTAATAAGACATCCAGATACACCAGCAGATTAAGATCAATCCGTTCCAGATTCATAAATCACCCTCTCGCAGACTGACTGACTCGGCCACGTAACTATTTGGAAACACTAAACGAATGTATCACATTCATGAAAATAATACCCAAGATAACCACCATTTATTTCATTTATGCAGTCGAGCACATTAGTATTGATCTCGTTCCCGAATTGAGCGGCCACAACACAGGCTGCCCCCAAATGATGAAGGATTAACCATGTCTACACTAAATAAAGATATCGACAGCATCTCCGCACTGAAAGCGGATGCCGGTAGCCCTTGGGATGCCATCAACCCAGAATCTGCTGCGCGCATGCGTGCCCAGAACAAATTCAAAACTGGCCTGGACATCGCTAAGTACACTGCTGGCATCATGCGTCGTGACATGGCTGAGTTC
>JAGSHA010000024.1 GCA_023954795.1 Oceanospirillaceae bacterium
CGAACAGCATCCTGAATACGTTTCGCAGCCTCGACCAGCAGAATATCACCCATATCATGGCCCAACGTATCGTTTACCTCTTTAAAACGATCCAGATCGAGGAACATCAAAGCCATACGTTGACTGGCACGCGCGACCTTTTTCATCTCCTGAGCCATCCGATCACGCATCATATTACGGTTAGGCAGCCCCGTCAGCGCATCAAAGTTGGCCTGTTTCCATATCAACTCATCCGCTGCGCGTTTGTCCGTGATGTCACGGCTGATTCCCATCACTCCATACAACGTACCGTCAAGCCCATAGAACGGCGCCTTATACACATCCAGCACCACTTCACGGCCATCCGGGTAGTAGGACGTACATTCGTAGGATTGGGCTTCACCGGTAGACATAATTTCCAGGTCCTTCTCCCGCACCAATTCAGCGACGTGTGGCGCAAATAACTGCAGATCATTTTTATCCCGCAGCTCGACTTCAGAGGAATCCGTAAACGCTTCAAATGCTTTGTTGCAGCTGACATATTGGCGATCATTATTTTTGACGAAAACCAGATCAGGAATGGCATCAATCAAACCACGCAACAGCCCACGTTCCCGATTCAGCAACGCCTCGCTCTCACGCAACGCTTTCTCTGCCATACGCCGGTCGCGCTGACGCCGCAGTATCAACGCCATAAACAACGTACCAAATGGGAAAATGGCAATGATAGGGGGTACAACTTTGGTAAAAATCGCGGCGTGTGTTTCAGCCGGCATGAGCAACAAACAAGCCGCAACGGTGAGCTCTACGACCAGACCAAACAGATAAAGACGCCACCAACTTAGTGACCATTCGAAACGATTAGAACAGTAACGCCATAACAACCCTACCGTAGAGGCAGAAAGAATAACCACCGATCCGACAATCGCGCCTCCCCCTCCCTGATACAAGCGAAAGGCAACGGTCATTACAACGGCAATCAGCGTGGTACGCCAACCAAAAAACAGGCCGCAAAGGCTCAACAATACCCAGCGTGAGTCGAAAAAGATCCCGGGTTCCAATTCCCAGGGGGTGGACATAACCGCAATACCAATCGCCCCCACCAATACACCGGACAAACAGTCTCGCAATACGCGATTTGAAATACTGCGCAAGCCCAGAGTGTCATATATCACTCCCAACCCGAGCAATAGTATTGCGTTATTGAGGAGCGCCGAAAAACTGGCTGTATCCATCTACTTCAATTCCAAAGCCATCAACTGGCAAAAAGGTAGGCAATTCGTTGATCACACAAGTGTTTAGCATGGATGATCCTAAAAATGTAGAGGATTTACTACTAATTGCTGGGGCTCAAACCAAATATTGTATGAAGATTCCGGTTTCACAGCTGTTATCACTCCAATGGAGCAGTACAACCTATTGATCCATGTGGCATTTATCTATCACGCATCTAAAAATTAGTTTATGATTCTAAACAAATTTAGTTATAAGCATGAAGTATCTAGTCGAATGCTATTCACCTACCCTATCAAGTCACACCGCCTATGTGCGCTGAATATCGGCAAGTATTGGCCCGGACCAGCACACTAACGCATACCTTTTTCGTATGAGTAGCGCTTCAGATACTTCGCATAAGCAAAGCATCTATCGAAATATTATTTTGAGTATCGATATATTTTTCCAAACGATCTATTTTGATTGCATCATGGATCAGAACCCTCAAGACGATGCAGACTTCGCAGACTAAAAATTTCTGCGCTCTGTCTTCTAGCAACACACTATGCTCCAACTGTGTAATTTGCGGAGACATTGATTCAACGCCTAAACGCATCTTATGAGAAAGGAACTTCAGGAAAATCATGACAGTAAAATTAAGCATAAAAGACGTCTGCAAGATCTTCGGCGAGGACAGCCGCAAGTCTTTAGAGATGTTGCGTAACGGCAGCAACAAGGAAGAGATTCTTGCCGCTACCGGTCAGAATGTTGGTGTAAATAATGCCTCCTTTGATATCCATGAAGGTGAAATATTCGTCATCATGGGCCTATCCGGTTCTGGGAAATCAACATTGGTGCGCATGCTTAACCGATTGATCGAACCCACAGCGGGAGAGATTCTTCTAAACAACGTTGATATTGCCAAACTCAGCAACGACGAGCTGATTCAGGTACGCCGAAACTCTATCAGTATGGTTTTCCAGTCTTTCGCTTTGATGCCTCATATGAGCGTACTGGAAAATGTATGTTTTGGTTTAGAACTGTCCGGCACCAACAAAGACCAGCGCGAAGAACGTGCTCTGGAAGCTTTACGCCAGGTAGGACTTGATGCTTACAGCAACAGCTATCCGGATGAACTGTCCGGTGGTATGCAGCAGCGCGTCGGGCTCGCACGCGCATTGGCAAACGATCCTGAAGTATTGCTAATGGACGAAGCCTTCTCTGCGCTTGACCCACTGATTCGCACCGAAATGCAGGACGAACTGGTTAAGCTTCAAGCTGACCAGAAACGGACCATCGTGTTTATCTCTCATGACTTGGATGAGGCCATGCGTATTGGTGATCGTATCGCGATCATGGAAGGTGGCCGTGTCGTTCAGGTTGGGACACCCGATGAAATTCTTAAGAACCCTGCCGATGATTATGTCCGCGCGTTCTTCCGCGACGTGGACGTGAGCAACGTCCTGACTGCTGGCGACATCGCAACCAAGCACCAGGTTACGATTATCGAGAAAGAAACCTCAGGCGTGCGTTCGGCGATCAAACGCCTGAGCGACTATGACCGAAATTGGGGTTATGTACTGGGCAAGAATAAAACATTTTCGGGCATTGTCACCCCAGAAAGCCTTCAAAATCAGTGCGAGAATGAAGGTTCAATCGCTGCGGCCATGCTAAGCGATGTCAGAACAATCAAAGCGACTGAAAGCCTGAACGATATTATCAGCACTGTCGCTTCCACGCCTTATGGCTTGCCTGTCATTAATGACGAAGGCATTTATCTGGGCGTCATTACTCGCGCGCACTTGCTCAACACACTGGATTCAGAAGGAGTCGTTACTCATGGCGGATAATCCTTGGGCTACAGCAGCCGACAGCACAGCGGACACCTCATCAACGACCTCCGCAAACGAAACAACGGCACAAGCTGACCCAGCTAATCCGTGGGGCACGCAAACTGAAGATAGCACCTCCGATGCGGCAAACGCTTGGAATACCGCACCTGCTGAAGAAGCAACGGATAAAGGCACAGACTGGCTAAGCAGCGCACAGCCTGAAGTGGAAGACCAATCGATTGACTGGATGCACCCGTTTCAAGAAGCGGTCATCCCACTGGATACATGGGTCGACAGTGCTCTAATGTCACTGGTCGATAACTTTCGTCCGGTCTTCCAATCCATTCGAGTGCCCATTGACGCAACACTGACTGGCGTTGAGTCTTTACTGCAAGCGACACCAGACTTTCTGATTATCGCGCTGTTTGCTTTGATGGCGCTGAAAGCGTCTGGTCGCGGCCTGGCGATCGCTACGGTGCTGTCGCTGGCAACCGTTGGCTTTATCGGCGCATGGCAAGAAGCGATGGTTACCCTGTCGCTGGTGATTACCTCCGTATTCTTCTGCGTACTCATTGGACTGCCTACAGGAATCTGGCTATCACGCAGCGACACAGCATTGCGTATATTCCGACCGGTCCTGGATGCCATGCAAACAACCCCGGCATTTGTCTATCTGGTACCGATTGTTATGTTGTTTGGTATCGGCAACGTTCCCGGTGTCGTGGTAACAATTATTTTCGCCCTACCCCCTCTCATTCGGTTGACCAACCTGGGTATTCGCCAGGTACCAGAAGACCTGATCGAAGCTGCAACCTCGTTTGGTGCCAACAAAAGCCAGCTGCTGTTCCGTGTTCAGCTACCACTGGCCATGCCAACCATTATGGCGGGCATTAACCAAACCTTGATGCTGACCTTATCAATGGTCGTAATCGCCTCAATGATCGCCGTAGGGGGTCTGGGACAAATGGTATTACGCGGCATTGGCCGTCTGGATATGGGCCTGGCTGCCGTCGGCGGACTGGGTATTGTCCTGCTGGCGATCATCCTCGACCGCCTGACACAATCTTTGGGTGAGCAACAAAAACGTCGTCGCTCTAAAAATAAAAGTACCCAATAAATTAACTTCACCGACTCATCGGCAAAACAACAATGGAGATCACATGTTGTTCAAAAATAAAAAACTGACCGCTGCACTCGCAATCGGCGCCCTGACAATGACCAGTCATGCATTTGCTGAAGATATGCCGGGCAAAGGTATTGAAGTACAGCCAATCAAATCCTCTATCGCCGAAGAAACGTTCCAGACCGTCCTAGTGATGCGTGCACTGGAATCACTCGGCTACGATGTAAAGCCTATCAAGGAAGTTGAGTACGCAACTGGACACGTTGCACTGTCTAACGGCGACGCAACTTTTATGGCCGACCACTGGGATCCAATGCACACAGATTTTTACGCTAACGCGGGTGGTGATGAAAAACTGTTCCGTAAGGGCGTATATTCTGGCGGCGCACTGCAGGGCTACCTGATTGATAAAGCAACCGCTGACAAATACGGCATCAAGAATATTCAGCAGCTAAAAGATCCTAAGCTGGCTAAATTGTTTGATTCTAATGGCGATGGCAAAGCAGACCTGTCCGGTTGTAACCCTGGCTGGGGTTGTGAAAAGGTTATCGAACATCAGCTTGATGAATTCGGTCTGCGTGACACAGTAACCCACAATCAGGGCTCCTACTCTGCAATTATCGCTGATACGATCACCCGCCAGAAAAATGGAAAGCCTGTTCTCTACTACACTTGGACACCTTACTGGGTTAGTGGCGTAATGGTTCCGGGTAAAGATGTTACTTGGCTGCAAGTACCCTATTCATCCCTTCCGGGTGGCATGGCTGGCATGAGCACTGAACTGCCAGACGGTTCCAACTACGGCTTCCAGGTCAACAACCAGCGTATCGTTGCAAACCTGAAATTTGCACAGGCAAACCCTGCAGCCGCAACCCTGTTTGAGATCATGAAGCTACCTGCAAACGATATCTCTGCGCAAAACCGTCGCATGCGCGATGGCGAAAAAAGTGCACGTGAAATTGAACGTCACGCGGATGGCTGGATTAGCGCACACCAGAAAACATTTAACGGCTGGGTAGAACAAGCCCGTCAAGCTGCTAAATAACACGAAAAACTCATAGTGCCCCGACCGGGGCACTATTCCACTTTCCAAATATTCCAACCAGACACGCTTTGCCAGTGATGCCTTTCATATGCCTCGGTGAAACCTACTATCCGCAGACTATCGCAGCATCAACTTGATACAACGCGGCGCTATCTTGCTTCCCTACGGACTAAACAATGGAACAAAGCCAACAGGTTCTAGTGTTGCTACGGCAGATTATTCGAGCAACCGATCTGCATGATAAACACATCAGCCGCAGCACTGGCCTGACACCCCCCCAATTGCTCACCATAAAGACGTTGCGAGAGCAGGCACCTATGATCGCAGGCAATTTGGCGAAAGAGATGGGGCTGGCACAGGCGACCGTTACCAGCATTCTTGATCGATTAGAGAAGAAAGGCTATATCTCGCGCGCGCGCGGCACGGAGGATAAAAGGAAGGTATGGATCGATTTAACCGAGCCTGGACTGGAAATACTAAAAGGCTCCCCCACAACGCAGCAGGATACGTTTGTACGCCAGTTTGACGATATGAACACGTGGGAACAGTCGATGATCGTTGCATCCCTTGAGCGCATCGCTCACATACTGAACGCTCAACATATAGATGCTGCACCACTGCTCGATATCGGCCAGCTGGACCGCACACTACGTACGGATGTACCAGCTTATCTGGACGAAAAGAAAGACTCCTGAGGATCTATACCTCAGAGCCCCCCGCTACCTCTGAGCATGCTGCGCGCTTAGCAGACAACACCGGCAACTCAATATCAAACACAGAACCACGGCCTTCCTCGCTGTGCACATTGATCTTACCGCCGTGTTCTTTAATAATCCCATAGGCTATGGCTAGTCCCATGCCGGTGCCCTGCCCAATCGCTTTCGTTGTATAAAACGGAACAAATATCTCTTTTATAACCTCAGGTGGCATCCCACATCCATTGTCAGCGATCCGGATATGAATAACGTCATCACGCACACTGGAAGAAACCTTAAGAATCGGCTTACTGCTGTCAGCCAATGCGTGTTTGGCATTTACAATCAGATTGAGAAAAACCTGATTCAGCTGATTTGGGTTACAAATAATATTAGGTAATGGCTGTAAATCGAGCTTCAACGTCACAGAATTTTTCAACTCTGCATTGAGCAGTTTCAGTGTACTGTTCACACCTTCAAGCAGGTCAGCCTCTACGTAATCACTACCTTGAGTACGCGAGAAGCTGCGCAAGTTTTGCACAATCTCTTTAACACGCTGAATCCCTTCAACCGTGTCATCGATGAGACCTGACATATCTTCACCTAGAAACTCTAGATCTTCCTTTTCCATCAACTGTTCCAACTCTTCCCTGAATTGCTGGGGCATACTGGAATCAGTGACGCAGGCCTGATTAAACTTCAGAAGCTGCATAAATGCTTTTTTGTAAACAGGCAAGCTTTCCAAATTACTCAGAACAAACGCCAAAGGGTTATTAATTTCATGCGCCACCCCTGCTGACAACGTCCCCAACGTCGCCAACTTTTCATTCTGCATGGTTAACGCTTGCTGTTGCTTTAATTTCTTGTAACTTTCTTCAAGCTTTTGATTTTTAAGATAAAGCTCGCGCGCTTTATCCTCCAATAGTTGCTCAGCCTTAAGCCGCGCATTTCTCTCACGCGCATACGCAACTTCATAAGGGTTATCGCTGTTAGTCATGGTTAAACCTAATCACCAGATCGCAGTGATCTGACCCTTTGTGCATACACACGGGATGATCAATCTCAATCGGTGTCTTGTAATACTCTGATGCCCCTCTTACAAGGCCCTCAGCCAAAACACAGAGTTTACGTGGAGACGTATAATGCATAATAAGCTGATCATCACGACTTTCATCGTAAGAAAACGTTGGCAGGCTGGGGCTTTCGTAGAGTTTCCGCACTTCAATATGAATCACCGACTCCACACTGATCAAAAAATCCCGCAGGTTATCTGACTGATCCAGAAACACCGGATACCTTTCTGCGAGCTGATGAAACATATACACCCCAAAAGCGCCAACAACCTCTCCCATCGGCATCTCCAGTTTTGCGGCTACGGACTCAACAAGGCCAAATAACTCCTCATCAGGATAACTCTCACCGGCGGTATAGATACCCGTTGCGGAAGCCTGCTCTTCTAAAACATCATTCCAGGTTTGCATCCCACATTTATTGATGACCATATCTTCAAGCACATTGAAAACAACACCTTTCATCACCTGATCTCCTTAAGTAAAAAGACGATACATCTTTCTACATGACTATTGCGCTCAGCCACCTAGAATGGGCCAAATTGATCCGGGTTACTTATCGCTATCTGTTTTCAGTGTAAAGCTAGGATCAATTTTATTTAGCAGCGTGTTATACCAAACCCCAAACTCTTGCGCTGACATCATATCCTTATTGTGCATGTACTCTGCTCTCAGTATCAGCCGGAAGTATTCCAATCCTGAATTCAATTCACCGAGTAACCGGCTGCTATCCCATGGTTTTTGCATAAAACAATGGACACCAACCGACGCTACAGCCTGAACAATGTCAGCCCGCGAAGCACAAGCACTCAGCATTATTTTATAGGACACTGGCTGGATTTCTTCCAGAGATTGGAGAAATTCAATGCCAGTCATCCGAGGCATTCGAAAGTCAGTAATCACCAAAGGAACAATACGATGACGGGCAAACTCCAACGCATCCGATGGGTTTACAAATGTGATGACCTGCCACCCACTGCGCACTAACATTCGCTGTAACGCGTTTAGTACCTGTGTTTCGTCATCGATGATCATCACGGTCTTAATCATTTCATTAACCTCACGGGCTGCTGAAAACATAAATTTCCAACAGCTGTTGATCAGTTTGTTCAAATGACTGCAGACGCCTTACCGTCTCATTCGTGAATTTGTGTCCTTCAGGCAACAAGAGTATCTCGTTGTCGTTGAATAGGTTTCTGGACAACCTCATTCCTACACACAGTTGCTTGATGGATACGACCCGCTCATCCTGCCCCAAAACACTCTGCTGCAGGTACGGAAGCACATTGCCAAGCTTTGCCAGTATACGGCTGTCGTATTCCCGATCTGCATTCATCTCAAGCAGCCGCATTGCACCCTCCGCACTGCTTCGGGTCTTCCGAAGCCGACCGCGCACGGCAAGTACATAATCTCGGGCTATCGCGAGTATCCGCGCTCCAACTGGAATGCACGTTTCCGACAGCTTTTCTGGCTGCCCTGTACCATCATAAGACTCATACTGATGCTTAATGATCTCTGCTACATCTTGCAAGCCCATCGCAGGTGCCAGCGCGATATAGGCTTGTGCCGGATGCTGTCGATAGCCACTAAGCTCTTCAGAGGAAAGCTCATAGATCGGTTTTTGAAGCAGCTCATCATCGCATCCCAGAAGCCCCAGTTCGTATAACAGACCCGATAAATGGATCGCCCTTATTTCACGTGGTGACAACTTCATATGTGTCGCGAGCAATTTGCAAAGATCACCTACTTCAACAGCCGTTTGCCCACCAAGGTGGGGATTTAAACTGATTAAGTTATAAAACACACGGATGGTTGTTTTCAGGTTGTCATTCACCTGAAGATTGGCCTTATGTAATTTCGCCATTGCCAATCGAATCTGTTTTGTGCGCTGCTGTACTTTATCTTCTAATCCAGCGTTCATATCCCTTAACAAACTGTTCTGCCGCTCAACCTTTGAAAGAAGACGGACATTTTCTGACTGTAACCGCGCCCGCTCGACGGTTTGATCAATGGTTAGCAACAAATCTTCGTTGTTCCAGGGCTTCTGGATATAACGGTGTATCTGACCTTCGTTGACCGCTTTAATCGTTGATTCAATATCTGAATAGCCGGTCAGCAAAATACGGGCACAATCCGGGTAATTCGTTGCCACCTCAGACAGAAACTCATCCCCACTGACCTCCGGCATACGCATATCGGAGATAACGATATCAATGGGCTCCTTCTCAAGTAAAAAAAGACCATCCCTGGCACAATTCGCTAAGAACACCTGAAATGACTCGCCACGCAACAGGCGTTTTAACGAATTCAGGACACTGACTTCATCATCAACACACAGAACCTTAACCTTCTGCTCAGCCACAACGCCTGCCCTGCCTGAAGATGCCGCGACTGTTAGTCGTTCCACCTGAAATACCTCCGTCCACGTCCCCAATTAACAATATCGAGCAAGAAGCCCTGTATGTCCTAATAGATAACTTTGTCACAAATGTCGCATGAATCTAAAAAGTAGTCTATGCTTTGATCATCTTCAAGAATTAAAACAAACAATGCAGCTTTAAGATTCGTATCTGGTTGTTTTTAAAGAACTACTAATAAACCAACGAAACAAAAATAACATTGGTCCACTCAACTTAATTATGCGACTTCAAGATTGAATAACAGGAGATTTTTATGAGTAAAATCAACGTAATACCCGTAAATCCTCGGACATCAAGATAATATGATGCTACGCTGAATGAAGCTTTCAACAGAATTGACAGACAGATTTCCGAATGGGGCTGTATTGTCAGATGTAACACGGCCAATGCTGGCGTGCCGGCAGATAAAGGAGATCTTCATGTCATTGTTGACATACATGGATGTAACCTCCCGGATGCTACATTTGAGCGCATCCACCTCTTATACGACTCCCCACTTCACACGCCAGAGCTTAAACGTACTCTCCAGCACTGCTACGGCATCCGTACTAAATATCATTCATGTTCAGGGTTTGAACCATGCTGAAATCGATTTTACTCGTTGATGATGAAGCCGCGATTTTGCGTGCACTTAACCGGCTTCTCAGGCGCGCAGGCTTTAAAGTCTTCACCGCAAATTCGGGTGAAGAAGCGCTAGAGGTTCTCTCGCAAAACGACATTCAGGTCGTACTTTCAGATTTTCGAATGCCCTACATGACCGGTGGTGAACTGTTACTTCGTGTTAAAGAAGAACATCCTCATATCGTTGGCCTTGTCCTGAGCGGCTATGCCGACCTAGAGTCGGTCACCAGTATATTAAACAGCGGGACTGCCTATAAATTTCTTCACAAACCCTGGGATGACACTGCGCTACTCGCACAAATCGAGCTGGCCTTCGATCAATGGGATACGCTGCAAAAGCAACACGGTCTGACCCGCATGGTATGGGAAAGTGACGAAGCGTTATTTGAGGTCAACGCTAAAGGCATCGTTTCTCAGCTTAACCCGGCAGCATGCGATCTTTGTTCAGCCACGGAAAACGACATCCTGAACCATTCTATTACTGAATTTATACAGGCAGTAACACCAAGACAGATGGAGCAATTGTGTCTGGATAGCGAAACCGAGACTGAGCTGGTATATGACGACAAAATGTTTGAACTGGCCTGCCGACCAACGCTCAACAACCGCTGGATACTTAGTGTCCGACAAAAAACACACCGAGGGGGGCTCGGTGTAAAGCATCTACTTCATCGCAGTGAAATCATACGCTGCCTGGAAGAATGGATGTTACCCGATTTACCAGCGAATCAACGTAAAACGCTGCCATCTGCCAGTCTCATCTATATGGATGTAAATCGCTTCAAAACATTTAATGACAGCTTAGGCTATCGAGAAGCCGATAAACTGCTGTCAGAAATAGCCCGACAACTGATAGAACATAAACCCAACGGGGCCTATGTGGGTCGCATAACGGGCGACGAATTTGTATTAGCGATCCCGGGCGTACTCAGTGAAGAAAGTACATTGGCGCTGATTAACCAGCTAGTGAAGGTATTCGAAAGTCCAATCTCCTTTGCAGACCGTCAGGTATATATCTCGTTTAGTGTCGCCTATGCATTGGCGCCTACAGATGGAAACTGCCCCGAGGACCTACTGCACAACGCACAAGCAGCAGCGTCCTATTCAAAACGTCGCGGACGATACATATATCCGCGTTATAAACCGGAGATGAACAAACGCAACAACGAATTGATGACTATCCAGAGCGACCTCTATAGAGCCCTGGAACGCAACGAATTTTCCGTTGTGTATCAGCCCAAGGTATCGTTTGCTAACGGCAGGATTCTCGGTGCCGAAAGCCTATTACGCTGGAAACACCAAACGCTGGGAATGATCTCTCCCGCAACCTTCATCCCAATGGCAGAAGACAACGGGCTGATTGAAGCGATTGGAGAATGGGTACTCGCCACAGCTGCAACGCAGAGCAAATTTTGGCAAGTTGATGGCCTTCCCTCCTTTCTCCTTGCCGTTAACCTATCGGGTCGCCAGTTACAAGAAGACGGATTACTCGATACCGTACGCAGCATTATCCGCACATCAGGAATCGACCCGACCCTGCTTGAACTAGAAGTGACAGAAACATTCCTGATGCAGGATATTGATCATAGCCTGAACCTGTTACACGAGTTGAAATCACTGGGGATTCGATTAGCACTCGACGACTTCGGTACTGGCTATTCTTCGTTGAATTATCTCAGTCGACTGCCTGTTGATACGCTCAAAATCGATCGCTCCTTTGTAATTGATCTGGAAGAAAGCAAAGAACGCTACGATCTGGTTCGAAACGTGATTCGTATGTCACATGACTTGGGCATGCAGGTCGTCGCTGAAGGCGTTGAAACCCAAACGCAATTTGAACTGCTACAAGCGCTGAATTGCGACGAAGTACAGGGTTACTTTATTAGCCCACCGGTATCACCCGATAAGTTCAGGGTTTTACTGGAAAACCAGCCGCTGATCGACAAAAACTATAACCTGACAACACCCGCTTTCGCGGTCGAGTAAACGGAGCTTGAGCTGTGACTACAGATAAACCAAAAGTTCTCTTTCTCGATGATGAATCCAGCATCCTTCGTTCTCTGCATCGCGGTCTACGCAGACACTTCAGAGATTGGGAGTTGGTGTTCGAAGAGCGCCCTAAAGACGCCCTAAAACAGCTTGATACGTTATCTCCTTGGGTCGTTATAAGTGATAAACAGATGCCGGGCATGAACGGTATCGAATTTCTGGAACATGTTCGGCAACATTGCCCCCTCGCCGTACGTATATTACTGAGTGGCGAGACGGATACAGACAAAGCCATACCCGCAGTGGGTGTAGCCCACCTCATGCTGCCAAAGCCCTTTGAAATGGAGGATGTCGTTAATTCACTTCATGCAGCAAAATGCTTACGTGAATTGCCAATTCCATTACACCTAAGGGAAGAGATCGGTTGTATCGACAGCCTGCCCGTGCTTCCTGCTGTTTATCAGGAACTGGTATCTTATCTAAACCAGACGCCAGATCCTGACAGCCAACGCATCGCGGAGATCATCACCCAAGATACAGCAATCCTCAGCAAAATCCTGCAACTGGCCAACTCCGCATTCTTTGGCTTTTCAACACCCGCCACCAGCGCTATTGATGCTGTTGTGCGTTTAGGACAAGGCATGATCAAAAACCTGGTGCTCTGTGCAGGCATCTTCAGGCAAGACAGTGACAATAATACCTACGAACACGAGAAACTCTGCCGACAGGCTGAGCATGTCGCCGGCATCATGCGTACATTATCTCAGGAGATGAAACTGTCACGTGCCGACGCCGATCACCACTATGTTCTGGGCATGCTGCACAACGTTGGAGGTTTGATCTCAGGCGAGACAGGTAATTCCGAGCGCAACGCGGTTATCAGTGCATATCTACTTAAGCTATGGGGATTTGATTCGGATACGGTTGTCGCCGTACTCTATCAGCGGCACCCGGAGAACGCTCAGAAGACAAAACCGATGACGCTGAGCTTACACGCTTCAACCGTGATAGCTCACGCACACCAGATCGGAGGCGATCCCCTCGCAGCAGATTCAGGCCTAAACCAATCCCTACTTTGTGACGCGGGAATGCTTGAGCAAGTCGAGCAGTATCTTCAGGCCGATACGACTAATCAGTAAAGGCTACCCCGGTAGCCCCAGTATTCCATCAGCAGCTCTTATTGACGCAGACGCGCTCCGGTTAACCCTACTTCCAGGTCTTCGAACCAATCGAGAAAACGACTGACATCATCTCCTTTGAATATCCGACCATGTTGCGGGCAAAGCATTTTCACATCCAATTTGCGCACCCGCTCAACCCAGTCATTCTTAGCTTCATTGGAGGGCATCCAACGCTGGTGAAACAGTTTCATTCTGGGAATATGAGATTCAAAATCGTCCACAAACATCGGGGCATCATCGGCTTCTATTGCCGCCCCAATATCACCGGACATTAGAATTCCGGTTTGCGGATCAAAGACATTAAAATTACCCGAGGAATGCAGATAGTGAGCGGGAATAAATACCAATTTCACATCATCTAATGTGAGGCTGCCACCTTCATCAGCGATGGCACTGAAGTTTATATTCTGCATGCCGAAATGGCGTATAAAGCTTTCCCAGATCCAGGGCGAATGCAAGGTCGCATCTTGTAACGCCTGATCCCATAACCCCAATGACGATATAATGTCCGGATCCTGATGAGACGCAAAAATATGGGTGATTTTATCGACCGGCACCTGTTTGATTACAGTAGTTAACATGGCTGAAAAAAGCTCGATCCCACCTGGATCCATCAACAATGCATTATCTTCAGTAATCACCATATATTGGTTAGTATCGATTATTTTTTCCGGCTTGTTCGGATCACGCCCAAACATCAACCAGCGATGCGAATCACCTTCGTAAAGCGCGTGGGCTTTCATGAAAATTCCTGAGTTAACTGCTGAACGAGCTTCTGGGACGACTGGATATGCTTTTTAATGGACGCGGTTACACTTTCTACGTTGTCAGCTACGTTGTTCAATGCCTGTTGATACACGCCATCCGCCTGCAACGCTTCTACTCTGGACATCGTCGCAAGCACACCTGCTGCCCGTAACTCGCCATCCAGCGTATCGAGCTCGGATGCCAGGAGCTTAATCTGACTGTTATAGCTGTCCCTTAGCACCCGTTGACGTTGGCTAGTGCGATCAAAAACAGGCTGCAAGCTATCAATAAACGGAGAGTCTTTCGCAGCCTCACCAACATCAACAAAGTGCCTTAAAGCACGTTCGGCACGTTCCTTTTCTGCAGCGGTACGACTTAATTCAGAGGCAAGATGATTAATACGACTGGAGGAGCTAACGGTTAAATCAGCTAGACGATGAATATAATCGGTGAGAGGACGAAAACCCGATGCACCTTCCCCTGCGCGAAAGGCTAACGCACGAGCGTTACTGGCGGTGATAGACAGATGCCGGGCAATACGTGTTGCTTTATCCAGTCTGGCAGCGATCACGGCTGCAACAACAAAATAACTATAAGTATGAGCGGCCATAATATCGCGATATCTGAAAACTACGCCTCGCAAACGACTCGGTTTAAGCAAGGCTTTCTGAAAAACGACTATAGCCGAAAGTCTTACAACAGGAAGACCTAATTATCCGATTATTTTAGGAGTTATTGACGTAACTCAAGATAATAGTTGAACGCATTTTTGTTCAATAAAATAGCAATCGAGTCCCAATAGAGGCTTCAATAGGCGGGATACTATTTCTTGTTGTGAACATATATTTCAAAGTGTTCTTCGAGATTAAATTCAATCTCCCGCACGCGCTCTATCACTGTTTTGTCGATGATCTGACCTACGCTGAGCAGCAAGATTCCCTGACCGCTAATCAGGTCACGACTTAGAGTCATCCCCGTCTGCAGATCTTTGCTTCCGATACAATCATCCTGTTTGATGTCGCCTTCGTTGGACAAAACCTGAACAACACGTTCCAGTATATTTACTACCTCATCATCATATTTCTCTGTGGCGTAGTTTTTTAGATAATTCAGCGCCTCGTTCGTACTGTATGCCCGCTCCTGATAGGTACCTGCGATAAGCTCAATATAATCGTTTACCACGCATAGAATACGTGCGGGCCGGTTTATCTCGGTCGCCTTCAGTCCACGCGGATAACCTGTCCCATCAAGATATTCTTTATGCTGGACGATAATATTCCCCGCTGGATACAGCGGTTTTACCAGTAAAGTCGCTGCCTGAGCGAGTAAAGGGTGGTTTTGGAACTGTCTTTGCTGATCTGCCGGAAGCTCCACATAAGGTACAAACAACAAATCATCACTCAGACTCAGCTTGCCTATATTGCGCAACTGCCATGCATAATAAAGTTGCTTCAGCCCCGCCCCTTCAATACCACAGGCTTTTGCTACACCGAGTAAGATGCGATTGAGATTCTGATTGTTATCGCTGGCTTTCATCCCCAATCGACGGGCCGTCAGGGTCGAAAACATTCGAACGACCGATCGATAACTGCTTTTCAGGCCATCATTGACTGCTTTCAATTGCTCGGTACGCGCCGATACTTTTGCCTCTAAGGATCTGTTTAGATGCGCGAGTTCTTGATTTTTCTGCTCAGTCAGTACTTGCAACTCATCATTGCGACGGCGCAAATTGGCTAACTCGAAGCCTTTACGTACAACCTTCATCACTTCTTCGTCATTCCAGGGCTTTGCCATAAAACGACTAATTTTTCCGCGATTGATCGCATCAACCGATGCCTGTAGATCCGCATATCCGGTCATTACAACCCGTTCTGTATCTGGCCATTGCTCAGCAACCTGCTCAAGAAACACCTCCCCGCTCATCTCAGGCATCCTCATATCGCTGATGACCAGATCAACAGGTGTCGTTTTAAGTGCCTCAAGCGCCGCCATAGGAGATTCATGGGTGATAACCTTGCACTTAAGTGGGCGCACAACACGCGTCAATGCTTTAAGAATCTGGCTTTCATCATCAACCAACATAAGGGTGTGTGCCGAATAATCCATTAATTAACACTCCATCTTAATCGCCATCGTGGCGGTAACACGCTCAAACAGGTGCATGTTGCAGCAGCGGAAACACCAGTGAAAAGCTGGTTCCAACACCCGGTTTACTTTGTACAAGAATATCGCCTTGATGATCTTTCACGATGCCATAAGATATAGCCAACCCCAGTCCTGTGCCTTCACCCACAGGCTTCGTGGTATAGAACGGGTCAAATAGCTTTTCAATAGCCGCTTTTTCGATACCCTTACCATTGTCCGTGACCCGAATTTCGATATTGCTGCCATCAAATTGAGAGGTGACCTTGATCGCCCCTCTATCCTCAATAGCCTGCCCGGCATTCACGAGCAAATTTAAAATGACTTGATTGATCTGTCCCGGAGAACAGTAACTGTGTGGTAAATCAGCCAGATCAGTAATCACCTTGCAGTGATATTTGAGCTGGTTATCAACCATTTTCAGGGTGGAACGAATACACTCATTCATGTCATGTGGACGAAAGTCTTCTGTTTGATCAACGTGCGAGAAATCTTTTAGACCACGTACAATATCTCTGACACGTTCAGCTCCCTCCAGCGAATCCTTTAACAGACCCTCGAGATCATCACGAATGAAATCCAAATCCTGAGCTTCTGCATAGTCATGAATCTCAGCTAGTTTCTCCGCACGCGCTTTATCGTCTGTGAACTCAGCCATCAATTGATACTGCTCTAACAGCACCTGATAGGTCGCCACATACCCTTCCAACGTTTTAATATTACTCAGAACATAACCCACCGGGTTATTGATCTCATGGGCAACACCCGCAGCTAACACCCCGACCGAAGCCATCTTTTCGGATTGCAGTAACTTGGCCTGAGTGTCTTTTATTTCACGGTTCGCGTTTTTAAGATCCTGATTTTTGATAATCAGATCTTCGGTTCGCTCTTTGACCCGACCTTCCAGCGATTGATTCAAGCGTTGGAGCTGCTGTTCAAATTGATCTCGCCGTGCGCTCGCATCACGCAAATTCAAGGCCATTTTGTTGAACGCACGCGTCACTTCAGCAATTTCATCATTGCCACGCACCGGCAATTCAACATCCAGATTCCCTTTGGATATATCACGCGCAGCACTGCGCAATACTTTCAATTGGCCGGTCAGATAAGCACCCAATAAAAATGAGAACAGCGCCACCAACCCCATTTCGATGGCGGCTAAAGCGGCACTCCACTGTTGGGCCTCCTCGATTTTCTCGTTCAGGCTGCTGATGTCCAACCCCATCTGAACCTGACCGTAATTCTCCCCGCCTTCAACAACCTCTGCACGGGTATCAAATATGCCATCGTTTACCGACGGGACATCCAGATCCATATGAAATGGGCGCGCTAGTACTTCAGGGGCCCCCGCCTCCGCGAACAGCTCACCATCCGGACCGAGTACACGGGCGTATACCAGATCGGGATTGCGCATAACCTCAGTAACAAAAGCATCGAGTGATGCCAGATC
>JAGSHA010000022.1 GCA_023954795.1 Oceanospirillaceae bacterium
CCTTCAGGCACCACACCTAAGCGGGTAAAAGGCAGCTGAAACTTCGTCTCTGTCGCGCCAAACACCAGATCACAATGCAGCAGCATCGATGTACCAATGCCAATCGCCAGACCATCCACTGCAGCAATCACGGGTTTCTTCAGGGTAGAGATCGCCTGCAGGAAATTAAGTGCAGCAGACAATTTTTCCGGCTCGGTTGTCGCGGTGAGGAAATCCCCCAGGTCATTGCCTGCGGTAAAACAACCACCCTGCCCTGACAGCACAACCACTCTGACCGAAGGATTTTCATCAGCATCCAGCAGCGCCTGAGTCAATTCCTGATACATCAGAAAGCTCAACGCATTTTTCTTTTCAGGGCGATTCATTGTGATCTGTAAAATACCGTCACCTGATTCAACCAATACGTACTCAGACATCACTGCAATCCTTCATTGATTCATTGGGAGTGGTTATCAGATAGCAGTCTGCATCGACTAATTTCAACTCGCAATGGCAATGAAGGTCGTTAAGGTGACTAATTCGGACAGCACACGTATTCGCTGTCTCAAGAATATTGGAGCCATAAGAAGGGACCTACAAAGACATCGCTGATGTTGCATACGTCAAGAACCGGTGCTTACAGGAAAACAAAAAAAGGGAGGCCCTGGCCTCCCAAAGCTCACCTTGCGGTATGAATGGCTTGGGGTGAGAAACGGAGAAAATCGTATTATTCAGTACAAGATGAATAACAATACTCAATCACTTGTTCGGATCGACCAATGTACGCCCGCGAACCTTTCCTTGCAGAATATTGACGGCGGCCTGAGACACCTCAGATAAGCCAATAACATTGGTGATATCGCCCAACGCCTCTTTTGGCAGATCGGTTAACAGACGATTCCATGCCTCGGTACGCACTTCCACAGGGCACATAACAGAATCAATACCCTGTAAACGCACATTCCGCAGAATAAATGGCATGACCGTCGACGGTAACTCTAAACCACCCGCCAAACCGCAAGCTGTCACTACACCACGATAATCGGTTTCGGCCAGTACACGCGCAAGCATGGTGCTACCTACGGTATCGATCGCACCAGCCCAGCGTGGACCTTCCATAGGTTCAGATGGTTTTTCCATCTCTTCACGTGACAAGAGAGTATCAGCGCCCAATGCACGCAGATATTCATGAGTGGATTCACGCCCCGTGACAGCCGCAACTTTATAGCCAAGTTTATTCAAAACGGAAACTGCAACACTGCCAACCCCGCCCGCGGCACCCGTCACAACAATCGTACCTTTATCCGGGGTTACCCCCCCCTCTTCCAATGCCATAACACATAACATTGAAGTCAGTCCCGCAGTGCCAATCGTCATGGCCATTTTCGCATCCATACCAGCAGGCATTTTCACAAGCCACTCAGGTTTAAGGCGCGCATACTGGCTGTAACCACCCCAGTGACGTTCGCCAACACCCCAACCGGTCAGGATGACCTGATCACCCGGCTGAAACCGATCCGAACGGGATTCTTTAACTACACCTGCCAAATCAATGCCCGGCACCATTGGGAAGCTTTCGACCAAACCCAACGTCCCAGTCACCGTAAGACCGTCTTTATAATTTAGAGAGGAGTATGCAACCTCAACCAACACCTCTTCATCGGGCAGGTCACCAAGATCCAGCCGTTCAACTCCAGCAATAGTTTTGCCACACTCTTGTTCGAGCACTAAAGCGTTAAACATGATCATTTTCTCCTTCTGGTTGTATGACAAATAAAGGCTCCGTTAATTATCTGAAACCGGTCATTTAGGAACATCTGGCGGTTTGACGCCATTAAGTGCGGAGTTATAAAGACTAAAAATAAAAACTCAAAAAATCCAAATCCATTAACAACACACTCTGGTTACATCAAAACCTAAATTCAGCCCACCAACTCTTTATGCATAAAGAATTTATCAAACCGACCAAACACCAGCACCACTAGAAAGGATGGTTGCTATAACCGAATCAGGAACACTAAACTTACTACCAAAAACTAATACAAACTTAACAACACACGGCTCATTAAAATAACAACCAGAACCAAAAAAGATTAAAACATGCCTAAGAGAGGTAATCCGATGCGAGAAATTCAACATTGCTGGGTCTTAAACCATTATGCCAGCGATAAACTTAGAGGCACGGAACTTAGACTGGTTAAGCGCCCTGTGCCTCAATTATCAAAGGGTCAAGTTTTAGTAAAAACGCTAATATTGAGCCTGGATCCCTCTAACCGCATATGGTTGAGTGAAGAGGAAGACTATCTGCCTCAGCTACAGATAGGTGATGTCATGCGTGGGCTGATCATCGGACAGGTAGAGCAATCATGCCATCCTGACTTTAACGTTGGTGATTACGTGCATGCTCTATTAGGCTGGCAGGAATATGCAGTTGTCGATGGCGATACACTGACATCCATGAACGGCGCGATCCGCTTTACGCCACACCCCGAAATTCCACTGGATGCATATGTCTCCGCGCTGGGGCTGACAGGATGGACGGCATATGTGGGTCTAAAAGAGATCGGTCAGCTCAACCCTTCAGATAATTTGATGGTATCTGGCGCTGCAGGTGCGACGGGACTGATGGCCTGCCAACTGGGGAAAGTGATGGACGCCAGAGTGGTTGGCATTGCTGGCGGCGAGGAAAAATGCCACTGGCTTGAAGCGAATTTAGGTATCGATGGCAGCATAGACTACAAAACAACCGACAATTTATCGGAGTCGATGGCCCGTGCATTTCCTGACGGTATCGATGTTTTCTTCGATAATGTCGGCGGTACGATGCTTGATGCTGCACTGGAAAATATGGCAATTGGAGGGCGTATCGTTGTATCAGGTAGCATTTCTCAATATCAGAAGCTTGGTGACAGATCACAACTGTACGGCGTACAAAACACTCACCTAATGGTAACCAGGCGCCTTAGAATGGAAGGATACCTGATACTTGATTACTTAGATCAAATCGATAAAATTTTACCTGAAATGGAACAGTGGTTACTGGACAAAAAAATTCAGTATAAAAATACCGAAGTCATCGGCCTGCAGAATGCTCAAAAAGCACTCCCTCGTTTATTTTCAGGACAAAACACGGGAAAACTAATCATAAAAATCGAATAATTATATTTTTGATGTTAGTTAAATCAGCTATTCAATTAGAGCATCTATTATGCGAAACAACATCCCACATCACATATTCAATTATCACGCATCCACACGAGAAAAAGGCAACGGAGAGCACTATCCCGGCTGCCTTTTTGACAAACAGTTTTAGATCGAGAGCTCGGCTGCTGTATCGACAAAAATTCCCTGAATATCCCTGGCCTCACGCTCCGTCTGGCCGCCATGTTTCAGGAAAGCACCGATTATAGATTGCGTTTTTTGTTCTTTTGCTCTCTCCAGGAAATAACGCAATTCCAATTCTGAACCCGCCTCTTCATCTTTAATTGATGCGGCAACGATCTCTTTATACATCACGATATCACGCACCTCCCAATTGGCTACGGCTCCAAGTAACTGCGCCAGAAAGGCATCCATTTCGGCCTTAGGTACAAATTGAGTGATGATGTTGAGGGCTTCGGCCTGCTGCGCAGTAAAATCGATACCCGTGAGCAATGCCTGCAACGCTTTATTTTTCCCCATACGGCGCGCGAACTGTACCGCACCTTCTCCACCGGTCGGAATATTCACATACAGCTCAGGCTGGGCAAACGCGGCACTCTCAGTACCGTAGGCCAGATCACAGGCCATCAGGAACTCATTGCCACCGCCACGGGCCACACCATCCACAATCGCAATGGATAGCTGTTTCATTGCCTTAATATTCCGAATCATGTGACTGAATTCGATACATCCCGCCTGGCCGCCCGGTGTTCCATTGATAAGATTCAGATCCAGATGGGCAATAAAAAACATCTCATGAGCCGACTTAAACACAACAGCTTTAGTATCGCGATCATCTTTCAGAGAAAGTACAAACTCATTCACTTCATTGATCAGATCAATGGTCAGAATGTTCACTGGCGGATTATTAATAATGACAGTCGCAATGCCGTTCTGTCGTGTGATTGTCAGTTTGCTCATCATATGTCTCCTTGCTCGCCCCATTGGTTACTTTTGGACGAACAATCGCTTGATTCGAATTATGCTCCGCACTCTTCTGTGCAGAGTCTTGATCATTGGTACGACGTAGACACCAAACACGTACAGGAAAGTGCACATGTATGCTGAAGTACCACTATCAACGTTAGTAGGAATGTCATAATGAGTCTCCATCCAAAAGGATGGGATGGCCATCAGGTAGCTAAGGCAAAAGGCAGGAATGGAGCTTGCAAATAAACAGACAATCGAGAGAAAACTATGAATTCATCAGAGTCCGGAGGGTGTTCTCCGGGAGCGCTCAGGCCCCCGGATCATGACTTTCTGATAAGACTCAGGCCACCTGACGCTTGTGAAGAAAAGCCGCGAGGGCGGGTAACAATGTCAGGGCTCCCACCATGTTCCAGATAAACATAAAGGTCAGCAATATCCCCATATCAGCCTGAAATTTAATCGGCGAAAATGCCCAGGTTCCAACACCAATTGCCAATGTAATCCCAGTGAAGCCTACCGCCTTACCGGTGGTTTTCAGCGTATTAAAATAGGCATCACCCAAGTCCAATCCTTGTTCAAGGTAACTCTGCATTTTTGAATAAATGTAAATGCCATAATCCACACCAATACCCACACCCAGCGCAATGACCGGCAACGTTGCTACTTTTACACCGATACCGATCTGTGCCATCAATGCCTGACACAACAGGGAGGTCAAGGTAAGTGGCAGAAGAATACAAACAACAGTGCGCAGTGATCGGAAACTTAACCAGCAGAGAACAAATACCACACCATAAACCCACGCCAGCATCTTGTATTGAGCGGTTTCGATGACCTTGTTGGTCGCGGCTTCAATACCGGCACCACCGGCAGCTAACAGAAACTGCATTTGATCAGAGCCATGGGTGTCGGCGAAACGTTCTATCTCATTCGTGACCGCCGTTAGGGTGCTTGCCTTGTGATCATTCAAAAACACAATCAGAGGAGCCAGACTGCAATCGCTATTAAAGCTGCCGGGCGGTGCCTGAATGGACGCCGCGTTAAGCAGTTGTTGATTGCGATTCAGGGCCGTCCATTTCAGGCTGCCTTCGTTCATGCCAGAAAGCGCCATCTTAGTGAAGTTCACTAACGAATAGGTGGACTGCACACCGGGTATGCCTTCAAGCTGCCACTGCAAACCATCCAACGTGTCCAGAGTCTTATACGCAGAACACTGGTCCGCATCGGTCTTCACCATCACCACCAATATATCGGTACTGGTCGAATAGTTTTCTGTAATAAAGTGGTTATCGAGGTTGTAGCGGGAATCTGGGCGCAGTTCTGGTGCCCCGGGATCCAGGTCGCCAATCTTAAGATCAGTACTTTGGGTAAAACCGACGACAAACAAGCCTGCCCCTAACAGCAGAATCACACGCGCTCTTCGGCGTTGCGTAAAATCAGCCATAAAGTGCCAAAATGGATGGCTATGCCCCTCTTCTTCGTTGATCAGCTTATCAACAGCACGTCGACTCACACCAAAGTAGGAGATCAGAATCGGCAACAGCACAAGGTTGGTCAGGATGATGACCCCCACGCCAATACTTGCGGTCAGCGCCAACTCCTGAATCACGCCGATCTCAATCACCATCAGCGTCGCAAAACCAATACCATCACTGATTAATGCCGTCAGCCCCGGGATATACAACGCGCGAAAGGCTTTGCGGGAAGCCCCCAGATCATCAGCACCCTTGGCAACCTCATGCACGATGCCATTAAAAATCTGAACACTGTGACTGACCCCAATCGCAAAGACCAGAAACGGCACCAACATGGAATAGGGATCCAACCCCAACCCCATGCTATGCAAGATCCCTAGCTGCCAGACAACGGCAGTGATGGAGCATATCAGTGCGATCACCGCACTGCGGAAGCATCGGGTATAGAACACCAGCATCAGCAGTGAAAATACCACTGCAATCGCAAAGAACACGGCAACCTGAGTAACACCCTCTATCAGATCACCCACCACCTTCGCAAAACCTGTGATGTGGATAATGACGCTGTCAGATTGATACTTTTCCCGAACGCGACTCTCCAGTCGTTCAGAGAAAACCTGATAGTCCAGTGCCTCACCTGTATCTGGATCAAACTTCAACAAAGGCGCATAGATGATGGCGGAACGAAAGTTATTCGCAACCAACGTGCCGACCTGACCCGACTTCAATACGTTGCTTCTAAGCTGCTCGATCGTCTCTACAGAACCGTCGTACGTATCGGGAATAACCGGCCCTCCGGCGAATCCCTCTTCGGTCACTTCGGTCCAGCGTACACCTGCAGACCAGATAGAGGATAAGGCTGCCCGATCGACACCCGGAATGTAAAAAACCTCTTCGTGAACCTGTTTCAGGGTTTCCAAAAAGTCCTTGTTGAAGATATCCCCATCCGGGTTTTCTACCACGACCCTAACGGCATTCCCAAGACCTTTCAGGTCATCCTGGTGCTCCAGGAAGTTGACGATGTAGGGGTGGTATGTCGGGATCATTTTTTCGAAGCTGGCATCGGGCTTGATCTGAACTGCCTGAAAACCGAACCATAGGGTTGCCAGCAGAAAAAGGCTGACTATCAGGCCGCGTCGACCAAACAGTGTCTTTTCAATCACCGCCTCACCAAACTTCTCGGCAAAGCCGCTACGTCGTTCCACCTGGGTATTTTTTTTTGTATAGATCATGGAGCCTCCCATTCTATCTGAGGCAAATTCAAACGCGTTGTGCCATTCACACCCACCAGCACGAGCATCTCCTGCTCGGTCGTAAATCCGCCACTTAAAGCACTGCTATCAGGGGTTAAACTCCGACCGAGCAATTCGCCCTCCAAATTAAAGAGAAACAACTCCCCCCCACTGCTGAGCAACGTAAACTGGAACGACGAAACCGCTGAGGCACCCAGTATTGAGGCATCACTGCCTACGTCCAAACGCCTCCAGCTACGTCCCTTATCCTGCGAGATAAACGCATTACCACGTAAGCCAAATGCAATCAGGCTCTCGGCCGCCGCAGGAACAGAATGTGCCATCATGCCGAAGAACGGTCCTTCATAAGGAGACTGCAGCGACACCCAATTAACGCCCTCATCACCTGAACGGTAGAGCGAACCAGCCTCGCCAGCCATATAAAGCGCATCACGCCCCTGAATTAGGGCATTGATATGAAAGTTATCAGGATTCGACAGGTGTGCGACCCATGGCACCCAGTGCTTGCCGCTATCTTCGGTGCGAAAGATCATGCCGTAAGCACCAACGGCCAAGCCTGTCTTCTGATCCAGGAACAGCACATCGAGAAACGGACGGCTGGCACCTTCATCGTTAAACAGCTCAGCGTCTTCCAGTAGATAGTTCAGCTCATCATCCTGGTATCGGATGCCCCGGGTTTGACGCTCTGCACCAGACAGCGCCAACAATCGCTTAATCTCTTGCTCAATCAGGGTATTGGCTTCATAACCGTCCAACTGTTTGTGCCAGCTAAGACCACCATCAACACTCATCAGAATGACGCCGTCATGTCCCACGGCCCAACCCTGATCCGGAGTCGGAAAATCAATTGCGGTCAGGGTGACGCGAACCGGGACATCGGCTTGCTGCCAGCGCTGCCCCTGATCATCGGAGTAAAGAATATGCCCCCGCTCTCCCAGCGCGACGAGGCGCTCTCCTGCCTGGGTGATATCAAGCAACAGGCCTTGCTGTGCCCGTTCACTTAGCGGTGCTCTGTCATTCAGTGCATCAACCAACGCGTACGCAGGATAACTGATCAACCACATGCAGACGCTGATGAAAAAGGGACGTAAGAACTGACTGGCACGCCAGCATATATGTCTGAATAAGTAATGGATAACACGCATACTGATAACCCAATAAAATCAGGCTCAGGTGTGGCAACATGAAGGGGACACACCACACCCTCGCCTGCGGGGTGAGAGGGGCGAACGTAGCGCCCCTGAAGATCGTAAGCTTATCGACGGCTCTGCTTACGGACGTTGCTCGGTGTGTAAAAACCGTGTTCTTCGCCCTTATAGAGCTTGATCGGTTTAATGTCGATTTCGTTAAATGCGTAAGCACCGTTTTGCAGATCGGTATGCCAGTTACCGCGAATCAACGTCCCCGGCAGGTCATAGGCATTCAGCAAGTTGGCGAAACCAACACGCCACAAGTTGCCGCGGCCATCATAGATATCAGTGGCAGCAACCGCCCAGCTATCTTCATCCAGGTAGAAACGACGCTTGGCATAAACATGGCGCTTACCGTCCTTAACAGTGGCTTCTACCACCCAGACACGATGCAGCTCCCAGCGTGAGTAATCAGGGTTCGGATGATGCGGTGTCGCGATCTCACGAACCTTGTCATCCCCCTCACTAAACGCCTGCACCAGACGGTTATTATTGTATGGAATATACATCTCTTTCTTGCCGATCAGCTTCCAGTCATAACGCTCCGGTGAACCGTTGTACATGAAGGCGTTATCATAGGTCGCCTGACCGTTAAACTGCGGATTGGGCGTATCAAATGCAATAGTCGGTGCGCGACGTACGCGGCGTTGCCCTGGAATATACTGCCATGCCTGTCGAGGAGTATTCGCCTGATCCATCGGATCAAGCACCAGAATCACTTCACCTTTACGCCGCGTAGGCTTGTCATACACCAGGAACAGTTCAAGTAGATTTCCATTGAACGTATCGATAGTGCTGTTTTTGGCGTAGTACGGGTAGGTTTCCCACAAATCACCTCCACCGTAGGACAGCGCGCCATTCGGCTGCACCGTCAGGGAGATATACTCCTTGAATGCCCCCTCACCCAACCAGCGCAGGTTATGGTTCCAAATCACCTCGCTGCCGTTTGCCGGGATAGGAAATGGAATACCCCCAAACGCATTTTCAACACTGTTGCCCGTCGCATCTAACTTGGTGCGCAACGCGTTCTGATAGGTGTTGTCATATACATATTGCGGAGCCGCATGCGTACGGTGAGTCGGATAAACATCCATTCGGAAGCTCTCTGGATACTTCTCAAACAGCGCCACCTGGCCTTCAGTCAGTTTGTCTTTGTGCTGCTGGTAGTTGCCAGCGGTAATCTGGACAACAGACTTTTCATCCGAGAAGGGATCAATTCGACCACCGTCGGCTGCCAGCTTTGCGTCTACAACCTGGCCCGTCCACGCAGGGATAGTGCCATCAGTATTACCTACACGCTCTGCTCCCATCGGGGTCAGATCATTTTTCAAGCGAGCAGCTGTTTCAGCATCTACCGCTGCAAAACTCATAGCACTGCCGCAAAGGCCGGCAGTCGTCAGACTGGCTGCTATCAGCCATTTTCTGGTGTGTGGATTTGAAATTGTTTTTATCATTATTTTATACCTTTCAGCCGTAGAGGATCAGCAGCCGACAACGGCTGCCTCTCTGCGTTAGAAACTATATTTGGCACTAATGGAGATATAATCGCGGTCGGCTTGTGGATCTTCGTCAGCATCCCCAAGGAAAGCGGTGTATTTAATCTCGGTGGTAAAGTTATCGAGATAGGTAAATTCTGCGCCGACACTCACCACATCCTTGCCTTTATCGAAGCTGGCCAGCACCGCTGAATCGCCACCCAAATTACCGGCAAGATCATGGTTCCAAACGATCGGAATAGTCATATCAATGCCCGGGTAGATCTGGTTATAAGACAGATCCAGCTTGGCCGCGAAGCCCCAGCCATCGATATCCCCGACCATCAGTTCATCTGCATCAACACCGTGTACCCGGTTGTAACCAATTTCACCGACAAAGACGGCATCGTCTGCCAGTGCACTTGGCCCGAAGACATGAATTGCGGAAAGCTGGACCTGGCTGACATCACCTTCGATCGGCAGCGGGGTTAACGCCGTAGAATCAAGCAGTAGCATCCCTTCACGATAGCTATACTCACCGCTGACATTGGTATCACCGATGACCGTACCAAAGCTGACACCGTAGAGTTTGACGTCTTCGGCATAACTCAATGCATAGGTACCGTCACTTGCCGCACGGCTCCAATCGAACACCGGAAGCTTGTCGTGGTAGTTCATGTAGTAGAAGCCGAACTCAGTATTGTTGAGCTCCTCTGCCAGATAACGTACCGCCAAACCAAACTGTCCATCATCATCTGCGCGGGTATCCACACCACGGGTCAGTAGCAATGGACCGGGCGCTACCAACAGCTCACCACCTTCATCGAAATAATCAGCGGCACTGAAGTAACTCCCCGCAGCCACCAGTCGTGTCTTATCCCACTCAAACTGGTAATAGCCTTCTACCGACAGGGTGTCACTCAACTCAATCTGGGCATATAACTGTTCAGTGGGCAGAAAAATGTCCTTTAACTCTACACCTGGCACACCTAGCTGTGTTGCATCCAAGTGACTCTGCGCGGTTGAAATCCCCCCCACCACAAAGACACTTTCACCCCAGCTTACGACCTGGCTACCTAAACGCAGATTGATGCCTTTATCGGCAACGTCGAATCCGCCATAGACGAAGTAGTCCAACAGCTCCGCCTCATCACCATGGCGTTTGCGGGTCGCTTCTGTGAACTCATTGAAAGGAACAGATAAATTATTGGAGGTGCCCGGCGAATCGTTGTCATTGGTATCGTGATACACGTCGTCATAGTAGGCACGGGCGCGGACAAACAGGCCGTAATCGTTACGGTAGTTCATATCCATTTCGGTGGTGACACTGGCACGATTGGAGATCAGACCACGATCAAAATTACGGTTACCGTCATCCTGATTAAAATTAACACCACCGTTGATCGTTGGATCAACCAGACTCTCGTCTCGATCCTCCACACGCCAGCCTGCGCCGTAGGTAACGGTGGTATCCCAGTCGATCTGAAGGTCATCTGAAGGCGCAAAACTCAAGGCGAATGCACCTTGCGTGAAGCATAAAGACGCAATTGCGGCCGAAATAGATTGCTGGAGCCGGTAAGACCGCTTTCTCCTGGTGGATATGTTCATCATATCGCCTCTGCTTGTTATGTTTATTATCAAGCGACACCAAATCCGCCCTAAAAACCTTCCGGCAAAGCCGCCAGATATCCAGCTCGAATTCAGGATCTGCTTCAAAACTAGCAAAGCCCCACCACCCACAAACCATCCCAAAGGATGGAAATGCCACCTACCCTGACGCAAACCTACCCACCCGCTCAACCCTATCCTTTTGGATGGTTACCCCGCTTTTTTTCATTGCTAGTTTGCTTACAACGGACAACCCCAAGATCCCCGGCCAGCCATATCAAGCGCCTGTACTGGACGCAAAAAGGCTTGGGTCATGCGGTCACTAGAAGTCAGTCAGAACAAAAATAACGAGGGCGTTAGCAATGACCTTACATAACCAAAACATTCATGGACCTCATCTTGAACCCACGGGTTTAGAGTCAGGACTGAGCGAAGAAGAACTGGCGATTCAGGAAGGTGTTCGCCGCTTTGCAAAAGAAGTTTTACGCCCTGCGGGGGCTGAGCTGGATCGTGTCACCCCAGAAGAGATGGTGGCGCCGGATTCCATTCTTTGGGATGTCCTGCGTCAGTCAAATGAACTCGGGCTATCGGTCACCGCGATGATGGAACTTGAGCCCGTTGAACGCGCCCGCATTATGGCGATTGCGTCAGAAGAGCTGGCGTGGGGGGATGCCGGTCTGGCAGGCGCTATTCTGGTCAACCAGATGCCGGTTCTGTACTCACTCCTCGCGGGTAATACCGCGATGGCAGACTACTGCGACGGAAAACGAGGGTGCTGGGGCATCACCGAACCGGACCATGGTAGCGATATGCTGGATACAGATGGCACTCTGCTCGCTTCGGAAGGTCAGTATGGTCGCCCAAACTGTGTTGCCCGTATTGAAGGTGACAAGATCATTATCAATGGTCAGAAATCAGCATGGGTATCTGGAGCGCTCACCGCTGAGGTCTGTGCGCTGTATTGTCATCTGGAAGAAAATGGCACCACCCGCCCGGGTATATCCATGATCGTGCCGCTGGATTCAGAAGGTGTGACCCGCGGCAAACCGCTCGACAAAGCCGGTATCCGTGCTCTGAACCAGGGAGAGCTTTACTTCGATAATGTTGAAGTGCCAATCAGTCACATGTTGGCAGGTCCCGATGAATACAACCGATTTGTATACCACACTCTAGCTGAAGCCAATGCGCATGTTGGCAACATGTTCGTTGGCCTTGCACGCGCCGCTTACGAACATGCTCTGGAATATGCCCATGAACGAAAACAGGGCGGGCTACCCATCATCCGTCATCAAAGCGTGAAAACCCGACTATTCCATATGTTCCGCAAGGTCGAAGCGTCCCGTGCTTTGCTGCGCCGTACTGTCGAGTTCAATGCCTGCGCACCTAACCCCGCCCTGCAAGGCTCTATCGCCACCAAAATCACCTGTACGCAAACGGCCTTTGAAGTCGCCAGCGATGCTCTGCAAATCTTTGGTGGTAACGGCATGACCAAAGAATATCCGATGGAAAAGCTGCTGCGTGATGCGCGTTCCGGCCTGATTGCCGACGGCTGCAACGAAGTCCTCGCGATTAAAGGCGGCAATCTGCTGATCAATCCTGAACTGCTGTAAGGCGACTCAAATTCTCTCTCCCCGGCATACCCCCGGGGAAGCAATAAAAGGATGTCCTGATGAAACAGAATGCATATATCGCCGGTGTTGGCATGACTCAGTTCGGCAAACATATTGACCGGGGGCTGAAGTCCCTGACGATCGAGGCAATTAATCAAGCCCTGAAAGACGCAGGACTGGAAGGCAAAGACCTGGAAGCTGCATATATGGGCAATGCGGCGGCTGGCACCATCGTCGGTCAGATTTGTGTCCCCGGTGAAGTGGCCCTGCGCGAGATGGGCATTGGCCGAATCCCGGTTATCAACATTGAAAACGCCTGCGCATCCGCATCAACCGCCTTTAATCAGGCCTGCAGCATGATCACCAGCGGCCTGTATGACGTTGTACTGGCCACCGGTGCGGAGAAACTGTTCCACGCCGACAAACTGAAGACATTTTCGGTCTTCAGCGGTGCGGTCGATGTCGAAAATTATGCGGCCGTCGAACAACAGATCATCGATCGTGCGAAAGCAGCCGGGATGCAATTGGATATGGACGGTGCCGGAGCCAAACGTTCGGTATTTATGGACATCTACGCTTCGATGGCACTGGAGCATATGAGTAAATATGGCACGACACAGGCTCAGTTTGCTGCAGTTTCCGCCAAAAACTCCTACCACGGAAGCCTCAATCCGCGGGCGCAATACCGCGAAGCACTCAGCGTAGAGCAGGTCCTGACGTCACCGGAAATCGCCTACCCCCTCACCCTGCCTATGTGCTCCCCCATCGGCGATGGCGCAGCCGCGGTCATTTTGGTGAGCGCGCGTAAAGCACAGCAGATGGGTCTGAAAGATCCCGTCAAAGTAGCCAGTTCCGTTCTACGCAGTGGCTGGGATCCGGAAACCGACGATGAGTTAAGCATCGCCGCCACTTGTGCCATGGAAGCCTACGAAGAAGCCAGCGTTGGACCCAAAGATCTTTCCTGTATCGAACTGCATGATGCGTCGGCGCCTTCCGAACTTATCTATTACGAGCAATTGGGACTGTGTGACAAAGGCGAAGGCGGCCGGTTTGTTGAGGAAGGCCATAGCCGCTTAGGAGGTCGCGTTCCCGTAAATACATCCGGCGGTCTGCTACGGAAGGGCCACCCTATCGGTGCAACGGGTATCGCGCAAATCGTGGAGCTAACCGAACAGCTACAAGGACGTGCCAAAGGCCGTCAGGTGGACGGGGCACGTGTTGCCCTGGCTGAAAACGGTGGTGGTTTCATTAACGGTGATGCCGCGGCATTAGTCGTTAGCATCCTGACTAAATAGAAGATTTGTTATGAGTAATAGAGACGAGCTTATTCTCGCAAACCTGATTGCAAACCACGTCGAGCAACAGCCTGATTTAGATGTACTGACCTTTCTCCACGTGGATGGTGACGGCAATATTCAGGAGGAAGTACGCACTTATCAACAACTCTGGAATAACGCTCAGCGTATTGCTGCTGGCTTACACGCGCAGGGGCTGAAGCCCGGTCAGAGTTTCGCGCTGCTGATGCAGAACCACCCCGAATTTGTCGAGGCGATGATAGCCGCGTCGATCACCGGTACGGTTTTTGTACCGATCGATCCACGCGTACAAGGTTTCAAGCTGAAATACATGCTTGAGTTTGCCGAATGTCACGGCGTTATCTGCGCCGATTATGCACTCGATAACTTGTACGCTATCAAAGCCCAGTTACCCGCGCTGAGTTGGATTATTCAACTGGATACAGGTGTTCAACTGGCGTCCAATCAAGACGCCCATAGCCTCAATACACTGCTTCAAGCAGACGTCCCTGCTCTGCCCATCGTTTCCGAAGATCCGGATGCACCTATGCAGATGCTGTATACCTCAGGCACAACGGGTGATCCCAAAGCAATACTCTCCTCTCATCGCCGCTTTGGTGATGTAGTGAGCCTGGGCACCTTTCTGGGAATGCAGGACGACGACCGCCCCTATACAGGCCTCTCCCTGACTCACGCAAATGCACAGCTCCTGACGATGGGTGTATCACTGAAAATGGGCCTCAGGGCCGTTATCAGCCGTAAGTTCACCAAGAGCCGTTTGTGGGACATTACCCGTCAGTACGGCTGCACCGTATTCAACCTGCTCGGTGGCATGACCACCGCCATCTACAGCGAGGCCGAGCAAGCCAATGACGCCGACAATCCCGTCCGTTATGTGCTTAGTGCCGGCATGCCTAAAGCCGTCTGGGAGGATTTCAAACGGCGTTTTGGTGTTGAGATATTCGAAATCTACGGCGCTGCGGAAGGGGGACTGACGCTCAATCCGATGGGATTAGGCCCCGTAGGCAGTATCGGTAAGGCGCCTCCTACACTCGAAGTCCGCATCGTAGACGAAGACGATAACGAGTGTTCATGCGGCACGCCGGGCGAGATTATTTTCCGTAATGCCGATGGCAGCGCTCCTAAGGTCGCTTACTTCAAAAATGAAGAAGCCTCCCGCGCGAAAATTCGTGACGGTTGGCTACGCATGGGCGATATCGGCCATATGGACCACGAAGGCTGGATGTTTTTCCACTATCGCAAAGGAGGCGGCATACGGCGCAATGGCGACTTTGTGAACCCGGCGTTTGTGGAAAAAGTAGTCGCCGAGCACCCGTTGGTTTCTGACGTTTACGTCTATGGCGTACCCGCTGCATCCGGCGCACCGGGTGAAAAAGATATCGTCGCCGCAGTCGTTGCTGAGCCCGATATCAATTTCAATGCCGATGCCCTGCTGAATGCCTGCAAAGAGAAACTAGAAGCCAATTTCGTGCCGACCTATGTGCAGTTGGTTGATGAAATTCCTAAGACAGCGTCTGAAAAACCACAGGAGCGATTCCTGCTGGAGCTGTTCGATACACAGTCAGAAAGGGTTTTCAGTTAAGTAGCCCTCAGCGGCTATTGCAGCCGAAGCTGCAGTTCAAACCCAACATCAAACATCACGACGATTTACAAAGATAATAAGAGGTTAATCCCATGAGCAATGATCGCAATGTCCTGATCTACGGTGCCAGTGGCTACACAGGTAAACTGGTTGCCGAGTCTCTGGCTCAGCGTAATATCCCGTTCTATATGGCAGGACGCACTCAGTCCAAACTGGAAGCCGCACTTAAGATTGTTGAAGAGCGTCACGGTGCACCGGTTGATGCCGAAATTGTTGCTGCCAGCAACGCCATCGAAGAACTGCTGCCGCTATTCGAAAAGGTGGATGTGGTGATCAATGTGTCCGGCCCGTTTATGCAACTCGGCTGGCCTATTGTCGAAGCTTGTCTACAGAAAAACTGCCACTACCTGGACACCACCGGCGAACAGGACTGGACCATCGCCATTCAGGAAAAATACGGTCAGGCTTTCGCTGATAAAGGTCTGCTGCTGAGCCCTGCAAACTCCTACATGTGGGCCGCAGGTGCACTGGCCGGTGAAGTGGTGCTGGAAACCAAAGGCATCGATAGTCTGGACTTCGTCTACCAGATCGATAACGCCCTGCCGTCACAGGCCTCGACCAAATCTTTCCTGCGTATGCAGGGTAATCCGGACAGCCAGTACTATCTGGAACAGGGAGAGTACAAAGCGTGGCCACATGATAAGGCATTTACCGTAACTGTTCCTTACCGTTCCCAACCTCTGCTGGCCCTTTCCTGGGGCGGCGCTTGCGAACCAGTCTGGTTCAAAATGGACGATCGGGTACTGAATTGCCGCGTATTAACCGCCTTCGGCGATGAGATTGTTACCAACGTCATCAATGTCATCAAGCAGTACAGCGAACAATCTGTTGGTATGACCGATTCACAGAAGGAAGAGCTGACTAACCAGATGGGCGACGAGATGACGACGGCTGAGCCGCCGAAGGACAGTCGTGATCTGCATCACACGGTTATTGTCTGCCGAGGACAAGGGCGTCAGGTTACCAAATCATTTGAACTGTCTCTGTGTGCACCTTACACCTGGACCGGTGAGATCTGCGCAGAAGGTGCCGCGCGCATCCTCAATGGCCAACTGAAAGCCGTGGGCTTCCAGTCTGCTGCGAAGGCGTTTGGTCATCACGAGCTATTGAACACCTTCCATGAACTGGGTTTCTGCAGCCTGCCGGAATAAACACGTACAGAAACAGACGGCTATAGCGATATAAACCATGCCTTATCAGAGGGGGCTTCGGCCTCCTCAATATAAATGTATCGAGGCACACAAAACATGAATTCCCTTAAGAATAGAACACGCTTCAATAGCCCATCTCGTCTTGGATTTGTCCAGTTTCACACTCCATTCCCCGTGAAAAGGAGATGACATTGAATACGAATGCCCATCACTGCAAGCTACTTTTCTCAGCTGCCCTATTCAACTGGTCTGTCGCCATCGTCTTTCTGCTGGCGTATCAACCCGTATTCCATACGATCGGACTCAGCCCCGTTCCGCACAACCCGATTTATCTGCACCTCTTTGCCTGCCTGGTTGCTCTTTTTGGTGTCGCCTACTACTGGGCCAGTCAGGATTTGATGAATAACCGCAATCTCGTCCTGCTGGGCGTAATAGGCAAACTCTCGGTGTTTATCCTGCCTTTGATGTATTACCTGTTGGGCTACATATCCTGGCAACTGCCTGCCTTGGCTTCTGTCGATCTGATCTACGCAATCCTGTTTATCAATGTGTTGCGACACACCGCGTCCTCATAACGAATAACAACAATTAGGAGATACGTTATGTCTTTCAATCCGCTCAATCTTGAAAACAAAGTTGCACTCGTGACTGGAGCCGCCGCCGGTATTGGAGCCAGCTGTGTTGAACACCTGGCTCGTATGGGCGCCAATGTGATGGCCACAGATATTCAGGCTGAACTTGGTCAACAGACCGTTGATGGCTTCCGTGATCAGGGGCTGAATGTGGCTTTTTGCCAACACGATGTCTGCTGCGAAGCTGACTGGGAACGCAGTATCCAAGCCACCCTGGCTCAGTTTGGCAGACTCGACATTCTGGTAAATAACGCAGGTATCTATATTGGCGGTACGTTGCTGGAAAATAGTCTGGAAGAAGTACAGCGCGTCCATAAGGTGAATGTTGATTCTATCTTTTTGGGCATGAAGGCTGCTGCCAGCGTAATGAAGCCGGGGGCCTCTTCCGGTCAGGGCGGCTCGATCATCAACCTATCCTCAGTAGCAGGACTC
>JAGSHA010000445.1 GCA_023954795.1 Oceanospirillaceae bacterium
GAACCGGTCTGCAGTGCGGTATGCACTTCGGAGAAAGCCATCGGAACAACCGAGAAACCCAACGCACTGTAGCGGTCGATCGCCATCGGGTAGTTAGGTACACGGATCTTGAAGCCTTTTGAGTCCTGAGGAATCTTGACAGGAACATCCACGCCTTTACGGACGACATAACCCGTAAAATCAGTGGGCAGTGTACCCAGCAGCTCAACGTTCAGTCCGTCATAGATCTCAGCAAACAGGTTGTCCATCTGACTACCCGGGCCGTACACCTTAGTTGCACTTTCCCAGTCATCGGCGACATAACCCAGATTGGCAATATCAAGGCGCGGATCCAGCTCGGAATTGGACCAGGCCATCGTCATCGGCAAAGCCCCCTGCATCACCTGTTCGGTAATAGTCGACCAATCACCGAGATCGCCGCCTGGATGATATTCAATATTCACAGTGCCACCTGACAGCTCATCCAACTTGCTGATGAACTGCTCGGAAACACTGTTAAAGATATGATCTGTCGGCATCACGTGCGCCAGGATATGACCACTGTCTGCGGCCTGCACCTGAGCAGGAAGTGTCAGAGTTAAAGCACTTGCGGAAAGGGCTGCTGCAGCGAGCATCCCGGTGAACTTTTTGCTGAATCGGGTCATTTGACCACCTCTTTTATTTTTATTAGTGGAACAGGATCTAGCATTGTCTGCTGTAAAAGCAGCGTCTCTCCTGCCCTTATCCCTGTGTTACAGACAGGACAGGTTATATCCGCCCCGCTAAATAACTGGGTTACTTAGTTGGGCAGTTAATCGGCTTAGTTACGAGGATTTAACAATGTTGTGCTCTGGACCGAATGGGAACTTAGTGATGTTTTCAACACTGTCTTCTCCCACCACTAAGATATCGTGCTCACGGTAACCACCCGCCCCTGCCAGACCTTCTGGCAGCATCAGCATTGGCTCCATAGAAATCACCATGCCCGGTTCGATAACCGTATCGATATCTTCACGCAGCTCCAGTCCGGCTTCGCGGCCGTAGTAATGGCTGAGTGTTCCGAAAGAGTGGCCGTAACCAAAGGTGCGGTACTGCAATACATCATGCTGCAGGAAGATTTCATTCAGTTCGGCGGCAATATCACAGCAGCGAGCACCCGGGCGGATGAGCTCCAGACCACGGCGATGAACTTCACAGTTGATCTCCCACAACTCCAGATGACGATCAGATGCGAACTCACTGAACAACGTGCGCTCCAGCGCGGTGTAATAACCGGCAATCATAGGGAAGGTATTCAGGCTCAGGATATCGCCCGCTTCGACTTTACGGCTGGTGACCGGGTTGTGCGCACCATCGGTGTTAATACCGGACTGGAACCAGACCCAGGTATCCATCAGCTCGCCTTGAGGATAAGTCGCTGCGATCTCTCGCACCATTGCCTGAACACCCGCCAACGCAATCTCATACTCTGGCACACCTACGGCAATCGCATCGCGGATCGCAGCACCGCCAACATCTGCAACACGTGCACCATTCTTGATGACGGCGATCTCTTCTTCAGATTTGATCATTCGCATCTTCATGGTCGGTACACCGATATCCACGAATTCAGACGATGGGAACGCGGCCTTCATCTTTTCCAGGTTTTGCAGAGGCATATGGTCAAATTCGACGCCGAATTTACCGCCATCTTTAACCAGGTTTTTCAGTGCATAAAAGAAGTTATCTTTCTGCCAGTCGGTATATACGACGTTATCGCCCAACTGGTTACGGCGGTAAGGCTGACCGCCATCGATATTTGCAGTCACCGTCGTGTAGGAATCCTGAGTCACAACCAGACCGTAGTCACGGCCGAAGCGACAGTAAACAAAATCGCTGTAGTAATTGATGTTGTGGTAAGAAGTAAACAACACTGCCTGCAGGTCATTCTCAGCCATATAACGACGCAGCTTTTCCAAACGGGCACCAAGCTCCTCTTTGGAAAAAGTTGGCTGCACCTTTTCGCCGTTTGGAATCGACAAAGTGTGTGGCATCTGCATGTTTAAAATCCTCTTATTTTTCTAATTTTTACGTATGACCTTTGGCACTTTTTCAGGTCCGAACGTTACAAAAGCGAGCTAATCAGCTGCTGAAAATCAGATTATCTGGAGAATTCACATAACAGAAATCAATAGTTTTAATAAGATCATTTATGTTGCAAATGACACTATTAGAACCCTATACACCATGGGCTACTGAGACAGATAACTCAGCAACATGCCCATCGAAAGAGAAGATAGAACGGTCGGATCATCGGGTAGTACAGGAGAATTTAGGGGCAACCTATCCCGCTAGGTAACGTTCGGCATGCTCCAATCATGGATAACTGATGTGCGGTCCTTTTCAGACGACGCGGTACATCCACTGTCTATCCCGTATCACAGTCTGGCCAAACCATATATGGAAGATGACACTCTGTGCAGAGCGCGCCTCAGATATCAGTCAATACTCAAAGCATTTTCCGCCATACAACGAGAAATTAGGAATTTATCCTATATTCACGCTACGAAACGACAGCTACTTTATATACAGCTGTATACATGGGAGGTTTGTTCAACATACACAACCTGTGGGTATACACCTCTTGAAGCCCTAAGTTGAGAAATGCAGTCCAACCGTTCAAGGAACAAGAAGAGTTATCCAAGCTGGATAATTGTTCGAACCATAGCGCACTTAACGAAGGACTCGTCATATGTCGGAACGCAAGGATTACTGCACTTGTTGCCTAACTCCGGCTGCAGATGCCGCACCAACCCCCTCCCTCCAAAAAATTGCCCACATCGGAGATCATACCGTCTACAGTTGTGACAAATGTGGAATGACACTCTGTATGGATACAGATTACGGAAAGGACATACATGAACGAGAAGCTTTTGAGCATGTGCTCGCCGGTGCA
>JAGSHA010000002.1 GCA_023954795.1 Oceanospirillaceae bacterium
CTAAGGCGTTTCACGTTAGCGCCTTTCCTCCGACTTCAAGCAAAGGCTCTTGTCATTGAAGCAAACCGCGATTTTCGGGCGCCCGTCAGGGTAGCCCGTTTTTTTTTGTCTGAAAACCAGAGAGGTAGATACAAGAGTTTGAGCGCATCAGCCGTGATGATCGATGCTGAATGACATCTTGCTAGGCGGAGATTTACTGACTGCTTTGTCTTGCTGTAGGAGAAGGGCGAAGATTATAGATGTAAATAGAAGGGTGATTTGCAGTCTATAACTGACAGATCACCCTCTATTTTTTATCGGAGGTCTTAGGTCTTACAGACCCAGCTTATCAGCTACGTAGTCGGCGTCTTTATCGCCACGACCAGACAGGTTCACCAGAATCATTTGATCCGATGGCAGCTCTGGGGCTTTACGCATAGCCCAAGCGACGGCATGAGAGCTTTCCAGCGCAGGAATGATGCCCTCAACGCGAGACAGTGTCATGAATGCGTTCAGACACTCTTCATCGGTCACTGAATCATAGTCTACACGCCCTAAATCTTTCAGGTAGCTATGCTGTGGGCCCACACCCGGATAATCCAGGCCAGAGGCGATGGAGTGAACTGGCATCGGTTCACCGTCTTCAGTTTCTAAGACATAACACTTCATACCATGAAGTTCGCTTGGTTTGCCCAGTGTTAGCGTGGCAGAGTGGTCTTTGGTGTCGAGACCTTTACCTGCAGGTTCTACACCAACCAGTTTGACGTCTTTGTCATCCAGGAAGGCCGTGAATGCGCCCATCGCATTTGAGCCACCACCCACACAAGCGGTGATGTAGTTTGGCAGTTTGCCATGCGCGGTCATGAACTGTTCGCGAGCCTCGGTGCCGATAATGCTCTGGAAGTCACGTACCATTTTCGGGAAAGGATGTGGGCCTACCACAGAACCAATCGCGTAGATGAAGTTCACCGGATCTTTCAGATACTCTTCGAACGCACTATCGACGGCATCCTTCAGCGTTGCCGTACCGCGGGTTACGGGTACCAGTTTACAGCCTAAGATTTTCATCTTAGTTACGTTCGGGTGTTCTTTTTCGATATCTACCTGGCCCATATGGATTTCACATGGGATACCCACCAAGGCACAGGCGGTTGCCAACGCGACACCGTGCTGACCCGCTCCGGTTTCAGCGATCACTTTGGTTTTACCCATGTATTTCGCCAGCAGGGCTTCACCCAGGCAGTGATTAATTTTGTGCGCGCCGGTGTGGTTCAGGTCTTCACGTTTCAGATAGATCTGAGCTCCGCCCAATTGAGCACTCAAGCGGCTGGCATGATAGACCGGGCTAGGACGACCTACATAGTCAGCGAACAGCGAGTCGAGTTCTTCCTGAAACTCAGGGGTCTGACGAATCTCTTCGTAGGCACCGTCGATCTCATCCATAATCTCTTTAAGTTCAGGTGGGATGATCTGGCCACCGTACTCACCAAAATAACCGTTGGCATCCGGCATTGCCGCAAAATCGAACTTACTCATGTTACCTCGCTGTAAATCTTTTTGATCTTTTTGTATCGCAAAAAAGAATATAAAGCGGTTGGCAGGGCCTGCCAACCATTCAGATCAAATATTTGTGCCGGTCTTAGCTTTTGGCAGGCCAGTATCCAACGCGGAATCCGCCCCAATGACGCCCGTTGACGAAAATCGGTACAGATAGGTCGTGCATGATTTCGCCCGTGTCGCGCTTATAGGTTTGCAGAAGCATACGTTCAGTATGGCATCCGCAGCGTGCACCGGTGCGGTCATTAAAGAGACGTTTGCTGCGGCTTTTGACGAGGTCGGTTTTATAGTCTCCGGTTGGAGGGTGGGCAAACTGGTTGTTGTGAGTTGGCACGTAGCCGTTGGGGTCAGTAACAATGGCGTAGACAAGATCGCTGTTGTCATTCAATGCGGCTTCTTGCACCGATGGTAAAGCACGATCGGTATATTGATCGAAACGGGTGGTGTATTTCTGCGGATTAGTGCCATCAACGGGCTGATAATCGCGATCAAACAGGTCCGCTTCGCTAAGAGAGCCAGAACGAATTTCATTTTCAAAAACTTCGGAAATTTTGTCAGCGCAACGACGGGCTGCTTCATAGAAACTCTTGTGGAAGTTTGTTTCGGTATGCTCCGCCAGCACTGCGCTTGAAACTTCGGCAACCTCCATCAGCGATGAAGCCTGATTGGCCAAGACACGTACTTCATCATCACTGGATATAATTTCAGATCGAATCTTCTGAATCGACGTAGAGATCATTTCCAGGTTGTCCTGATTGTTTGAGGCGCCGCCGGCAATAATCGAAATCTGCTCTTCGACCGCTGCGGATTGGGAGGAGATCCCGCCAAGTTGCTGGCTGACTTCCGACATAATACGGCTACTGTCTTCAACATTGCCGGAAAGGGTTGTAATGCGTGACACCACCTGACGCGTTTCTAATTGTATCTCGTCGACGATGGTTTCCACTTCACCGGTTGCACCTGCTGTACGTGCAGCCAATTGGCGAACTTCATCGGCTACGACGGCAAATCCCCGGCCGTGATCACCGGCACGGGCTGCTTCGATTGCCGCATTCAGTGCCAGCAAGTTTGTTTGCTCCGCGATCTCTTCAATGACTTTAGTGACGCTCTGGATTTGATTAGATTTTTCGTTTAGCTGTTCAATCAGCCGAAGCGTTTCACCACTTTGTTCGTTTAATTGATCAATTTTGTACAGCGCTTGCTCCAGCGATGTTTGTCCCTGCTCGCAGGTATCTTTGGCGTGTTTAGCCAGTTCTGCTGCCCGAGAGGCCTGATCGGCAGATTGTTGCACGGTTTCTGTCATGTTCTGAGAGTTGTCGGCAATCTGTGCGATCTCTCGTACCTGTACATCCAGTTTGGCGCGCAGATTATCCGCTGAAAATGATACTTCGGCAGCCGCAATGGCGTTGGAGTTTGTTTTTGCAGAGAGCAGGTCGCTGATGGTTCGGCCGCGCTGAAATCCCAACACCAGTGACTGCAGGGCCGGCAGAGAATAACTGTCTTCAGCTGTTCGACGTCCTTCGGCGGCATCGGTTGTCTGATTGAGGAAGGGCGCTACAACCGTGCGATGAATTACGAGCTGAGTGATTGCACAGCTAATAAAAGCGACAACGATGATGAGTACAATAACGGAGATAGGGACATCCACTACAAATGCTGCCAGGGCAGCCAGTGCGGCAAGTCCAAAGACAATACTAAAACTTTTGAGATAATTGCCGGATACAGTGTTGTTCATCTATGGAACCCATGCATATTGTTTTTATGGGGGGACATAGAGGGAAGAATAACACCACAAAAAATAATGCCATTCGGACTTTAGTAGTATTTTCTGGCTGGAACTTAGTTGAAATCGAAGCCGAGTTGAATTTCATCTCGTTTAGCCGGACGAAATCCGCGTTGTTTCTGCTCGCGATTGATCTCTTTGAGTAAATTTCTGCCGGCTTGGTATGAACGTGCAACGGTATGTGTGACTGTGCCGTCGTTACAGGTACTATCTCCCCAGCACTGAGTGACAATCCAGTCACCGATCAGATCCTGATAGAGGCGCACGATGTAATATTCTTGCTCTTTTCGCCAGCGTACGATCAACTGAGTGTTACCGTTTAATGAACTGCAGCAATGTGGAAATAATAAGTCGGCGCATTGAGCCTGAATCTTGTGAATTTGTAAAGCCTGAAAGCCCATTTACAGGCGCTTTTGAGCGAATTGGTAGGGTAAATGAAGTTAAACATCGTAGCTGATGAAAATATGCCTTTGGTTGAGGAAATATTCTCTGAATTTGGCAATGTAACGCGTGTAGCAGGGCGGAACATGAGTTCCGCTGATGTATGTGATGCGGATTTACTGTTGGTTCGCTCGGTCACTCAGGTGAATGAAACGTTACTGACGAAGGCATCTCCAAAGTTTATCGGCACTGCAACAATTGGCACCGACCATATTGATTCTGAGTATCTGCAGCAGCAGGGCATCGCTTTCAGCAGTGCCCCGGGTTGTAATGCAGATGCGGTGGTGGAGTATGTCCTCAGTGCGATCTTTCATCTGGCCCAGACGCAGGGCTTTGATCCCGCGGAACGTACCTGGGGCATTATTGGTGTGGGTAATGTTGGCGGGCGACTGCAGAGACGCTTACTGGGCTTGGGATACAATGTGCTGATCAATGATCCGCCGCGGGAAGCAAACGGGGATACTGGCTTTGTGGCGTTGGATCAGGTGTTGAGTGAAGCGGATGTGGTTTGTATGCATACGCCACTGACGCGCGAAGGAGATCATCCCAGTTATCATCTGCTGGCTGAGCCAGAGCTGCAACGACTCAAACCGAACACGATCTTGCTCAATGCGGGGCGTGGTCCGGTTATCAACAATGCTGATTTATTGAAGCTAAAAAGCCAAAGAGATGACCTGACACTGATCCTGGATGTCTGGGAGCACGAGCCAGTCGTTAATCCCGCATTAGCCGCAGTGACCGAGATTGCGACACCTCATATCGCAGGTTACAGTCATGACGGTAAAATTCGTGGCACCTTTATGTTGTACGAAGCCTGTTGTCAGGCGCTTGGGATAAAACAGACGAAAACTCTGGAAGATTTTCTGCCAGAGCCTGCGATTAAACAGGTTGTGGTTAATGGTGATGTGACTGCACTGGATCTGATTCGTCTACGCTACGACCCGTATCGGGACGACCGTGATCTTCGTCGCACATTACATGAAGACGCGGAAACGCGTGCCTTGTCATTTGATCGTTTGCGTAAGCAGTATCCGCAGCGAAGGGAATTCAGCTCGTTACAGGTTATCGGAGAGATGAACGAAACCCTTCGACAGCAAGCGCGTGCGCTTGGATTTAAAGTCGCAGCAAATTCGAAAATCCCTTAAGCTAGTTGGCCTTTTGTTCACCCTCTGAGTATTAGACTGACATTGATGAAAGAAGCGCTGAAAAAGCTTCCGGACAGCCCTACATTGGCTGAGCTGAAACCTCAGGTTGGAGAGAAAATCCAGCTAGAGTTACGTTCACCAACCGGGCGGATTAGCTCACGCCTTTTGGGGTTTAAAGAGGGTGCAAGTTTGATGGTGACGGCGGTCTCTACCAGCGGACGTGTGCCGATGGTTAAAGAAGGCCAGCGCCTGAATGCGCGTATGATCAGCGGAAACTACATCGCGGCCTTCAGTACGCGCATCCTGAAAATCCAAAATACCCCGTTTACCTATTGGCACCTGGAATATCCGCAGCAGTTGGAAGTACGCCGGATTCGCAAACACACACGTGTGCCTGTCAGCCTCAAAGTATCCATGGACGAATATGAAGAGGGCCGCTCTACGGTGGGTATTTGGCCTTGCAGTGGCTTCTGTACCGATATTTCGCTGGTGGGAGCCTGTATCGAGGTTTCGTCTCCCCTGGGGAAAATAGGTGATCAGCTCTACCTGACGCTTAGGGTATCGGTGGCTGATATTGATCAGGTCATTCTGGCGCCGATTGTCATTCGTAATATAAATCAGATCGAAACAGACCCAGTGAACGTATACCGTCATGGGGTTGAGTTTCTTGAATTAGATGAAGATACCCGTCTGATTCTGGCAAGTTTTGTTTATCAGCAATTCCTGGTTGAAACCGGGAGTCTTGATGAACTGGGATAGAGGTAGGTTACGTGTTTAGACTGGGCTTGATTGTTAATCCACTGGCAGGTGTTGGTGGCAGCGTTGCACTAAAAGGCAGTGATGGTGAAGAGACGGCGCGCAAAGCGCTGGAGCTGGGTGCAGAACCTAAAGCGAATCTGCGTACCTTGCAGGCGTTGGACGTGCTCAAAGGGCTGGACCTGAAAATTGTCACCTATCCGGCGGAGATGGGTGAGCAGGTGGCGCGTGATGCGGGGTTTGAGCCTGAGGTGATTGGCAGTATTAGCAGTGGCGTAACGTCTTCTGAGGACACTGAGCGAGCCGCGAAAGAGATCGTAGAGCATGGCGTTGACCTGATCCTGTTTGCGGGAGGTGATGGTACTGCGCGGAATATTTGTAACTCTCTGAACGATAGCTTTCCGGTGTTAGGCATTCCGGCGGGCGTTAAGATTCATTCCGGTGTGTATGCGGTGACACCTAAGGCAGCAGGCGAAATTGTTGCGATGTTGGTCCGGGGTGAGTTGGTGACGTTGGGTGACCAGGAAGTGCGAGATATTGACGAAGCTGCATTCAGGACCGGTGTTGTGCGCGCCAAGTATTATGGTGAGTTACAGGTACCACAAGAGCATCGTTATCTGCAGCATGTCAAAAACGGCGCTAAAGAAAGTGAAGAGCTGGTGCTGGATGATATCGCTGCGGATTTCGTTGAAAGCATGGAAGATGATGTGCGCTACATCATGGGATCAGGCACCACTGTACAGGCGTTGATGGACGAACTGGGCTTAGGCAATACTTTGCTGGGTGTTGATCTGATCGAGAATGGTGAAGTGATTGCTGCCGACTGTACGGCTGAGCAGTTGCTTGAACTCACCGAAGGCGTTGAGAGTCGATTGGTTATCACCGTCATCGGTGGACAAGGGCATATTATCGGGCGTGGTAATCAGCAGTTAAGCCCCGAGTTATTAACACGCCTGGGTAAAGAGAGCGTCATCGTCGTCGCGACAAAAACCAAATTACGCGAACTGGATGGTCGTCCGCTCATCGTTGATAGCGGTGATACAGACGTCAATAAGCAATTGTCAGGCGTGATTCCGGTGCGCACCGGGTACCACGATTCAGTGCTCTACCGTGTGGCGGATATCTGATCCGCCCGCTAAGCTGAAATAGGCATCTGTGGCGGAGGGCTGACATGCTATTTCATTGGTTGCGATTTTTAATTTTGCTGATGGCGCCTGTCTGGATGCATGATCGTACACCTGATGAAAGGCATTTCTTTCGCCGCCGCTTTACCCTTAAACATTATAAAAAGCGTAAGAAAGTACGTTACATCTGGTTATCCGCAATTTCTGTGTGGCTGATTAATCCTACCTTGCCGATGATGATCTTCGTCTGTTTGTTATCAACATTTCTGTCCTTCAGTTTACTGGACGAATCTTCCTGAAACTTTTCTGTCATAAGCGCGCTGTACAGTCTCCGCAAAGTTTATCGTACTGACTTCAAGAGGCTTGAGATGAAAAAACTGATTGCTGGTGCCATGATTGCAGGTGCCCTGATGAGCGTTTACGGCTGCCAGTCTACAGCGACTAAAGAGACGGCTAAGCCGGTTGCTGAAGCTCCAACACTGAACAACGATGACCTGTATGAAGTGGTTCAGGAAGGTCGTTACTATGTATTTGATGATTTTAAAACGTACCAGTCTTTCCTGACAGTTGGTGAAACGTCTTACCGAAAAGTGTTTATCGGTGGCGGCCCACACGGTGAAACCCTGGTGCATGGCCTGATGGGTAAGGATAAGAAAAAGCTGTCTGGTATCGCGGGTGTAGAGATGTTCGCGGGTAAGATGGAAGCGGCTGAAGACTTCTACGGCGAAATGCGCGGCGAAGATGGCCGTCTATATGTCTTCAACAGCCTGAAAGATATGGAAGATCTGCGTAAGGTTGGCGAAGCACCCTATCGCTTCACTCAGATTGGTGCAGGCCCTCAGGGGCAGACGGTTGTATTCGTGCTGAACAAAGGCAACAAGAAAAAAGAACCCGTTGCACTGGTTAGCCGTTTTAAGGCGATGAACAGCCTGTAAGCCGCATCCTCTGTTGATACTGAAAAAGGGCCATCGTCAGGCCCTTTTTTTGTTTCTGTCTTTCCGTGCGAAAACATCTGTATCAGCGAACTTCCAATCTCGCATCTACGCTACTGTCTGCCATTAGGGTGAGTAAGGCGGTCATTGGCTTCTCAGAGATGTTCTCTCCTGCAGGTACAACAAACGGAGCTGTTTCATGTGCAATGCCGTTTTGTACCCAAGACACGGTGACAGGGTTACCTTCGTATTCCCGTACCGGGAAGCGCGTTGAACATTGGGTACCTGCCAGAATCGTCCCGCAATAAAACTTCCCACCAAAAGCTTCTACCAGGATCGTCACCTCGTGTGCGGTTGCATTGCTGTTGTTGGCCAGTACTACGGTGTTTATCTGAGGTTTCGGTTGAAATAGGGAGGTCGCACATCCCGTTAGAACCATCGCGGCAAGTACTAAAGCCAGCAGGCTTTTGCTGCGGATTAAGAGCTTTTTCATCTGATCTCCATGATGATCTGGGAAAGAAATTAGATCGAGTAACAAGGGTAGGGACCACGAAGTGGGTCTGATGTTGCACTGTGATGAGAAGAATATACTCTGAATTAATTCTCCGGGGGAATCATCCGAATCGGTTGTTGGCTGATGTCTTCCTGTGCGGAGTAATATTCTGCAATGTCTTCAATTTGCTGGTCAGTGAGTTTGAAGGTCACTTTCGACATCATACTGTCGGGAACGATCTGTTCGCGATGGCCTTTGAGTTTGCTGACAATTTGCTGCTTGGTCATCGTATTGAGTGGGGGCCAGCCGGGAATGGCGGCATTGCCGGTACGCTGGTGGCATTGGCTGCAAGCGTTCAATACATCGGGAGGAGTGTCGTCTTCTCCTCCGATAGCCATGGATGTCATCAAAAACAGGCTTGAGAAAAGCGAAACGGTTTTAATGTATTTGAAGTTGGCCATCGGTCTGATCCCTTTTAAAGGGAGTATAGACAGCAATAGCTATGGCGGATGACGTTGTTTGTAAGATTGTGGATCTGTATCAAAAAAGGGCCTGAACTCAGGCCCTTTTTTTACGTTGGAACTTAACCGCGTTTTTGCAGTGCTGCAATACGATCATCCAGAGGAGGGTGGCTTGCCAGCAGACTCATAAAGCCGCTTTTCAGGTGGCTGCTGATGCCGAAAGCGGTCATTGAATCAGGCATCTGATCGGGCATTTCGGATTCTGCTTTCAGGCGCTGCAGGGCACCGATCATCGCATGATTGCTCGACAGGTTTGCACCTGCCTCGTCAGCACGATACTCGCGGTAGCGTGAGAACCAGGAAACCACAATGGATGCCAGAATGCCGAACAGGATCTCAAACACAATCACGGTGATGAAATAACCGATACCGTGACCGCTTTCCCCTTCCTCTTCATCACTGCTCAGGAAGTTATCAACGACGGATGCCGCGATACGGGCAAAGAACATAACAAAGGTGTTTACTACGCCCTGTACCAACGATAGCGTGACCATGTCGCCGTTAGCAACGTGGCCGATTTCGTGAGCCAGTACGGCGCGAACTTCTTCCGGGCGGAAGCGTTGTAGGAGGCCGAGGCTGACCGCAACCAACGCGTCATTTTTATTCCAGCCTGTTGCAAATGCGTTTGCCTGCTGCGCTGGGAAAATGCCAACTTCAGGCATCTTGATACCTGCCTGCTGAGACAGTTCTGCCACAGTATCCAGCAGCCATTGTTCGTCGGCGTTGCTGGCCTGTTCGATAATCTGAGTTCCGGTTGATTTTTTTGCCATCCATTTCGAGATGAACAGCGAAATCATTGAACCGCCAAAACCGAACATCGCACACATAATCAGCAGGCCGGACAGGCTGTTGGTATTCACACCCAGCAGGCTCATGGTGATACTGGCTACGATCAGAATGGCTATGTTTGTCGCTAGAAAAAGCGCTATCCGCATCATGGTATTTAAGGTTTCCAGTTGTTGGGTTATCTGGTTATTGGAAGTTATAGACCAGTTAGATATAGGCATTGGCAACAAGTTTCAAGTTTTACCGTGCAGGTTTTGACTATCGGACTGGTGGTCGCTTAATACGCGCACTATAATCGCCACTTTTTGTGGCACGATTCCCATGCAGCGCATATTAGACTCTATACAGCATCAGTTAACCGACGCAGGTTCAGAAACGCGTCGATTGTTTCATGGCCGTGGTCATTGCTACGAAGGCTTAGAGGATCTGGTCATCGATTGGCTGCCGCCTTATGCCGTCATTCGGTTGTATAAAGCCGTGGATGAAGAGTGGCTAAACCAGTTGTGTGAAGCGATGCGCCAGTTTGAGGTGATCACTGGTTTAGTTGTTCAGCAGCGTGGTCGAGGTTCTGATGCTATGAACCATGTTGTATGGGGGGACGTGCCAGAGCAGTCAGAAGTGACTGAGCTGGGCGTGAAATATCACATTAAACCGTCTCGCAATCAGAACAGTGGATTGTTCCTTGATATGCGTGAAGGTCGACGTTGGGTTCAGCAAAATACGCAAGGGCAACGTATACTTAACTTGTTTGCTTACACCTGCGGTTTTTCTGTAGCGGCTATTTCTGGTGGTGCAGAGCATGTGGTAAACGTCGACATGTCGCGCAGTGCGATTGATACAGGTCGGGAAAATCATCGTCTTAATGATTTTTCTAAAGAGGCCGTTACATTCCTGTCCTATGACCTGTTCCGTTCATGGAAGCGTATACGTCAACTTGGTCCGTATGATCTGATTGTCATTGATCCGCCAAGTTTTCAGAAGGGTAGCTTCATCGCAGAGAAGGACTACCGGAAGGTGATTCGCCGTCTGCCAGAGTTAGCTGCCGAAAATGGTCAGGTAATGGCCTGTCATAATGACCCGAAGCTGGGGACCGACTTTCTGAAAGGTTTAATGTTGGAGGAGTGTCCGGATTTTTACTTTGTTGAAAGGTTGAAAAATCCGGCTGATTTCCCGGAAGCGGAGCCGGAAAAGGGACTTAAGGTGCTGTTGTATAAGAGGGAAGGTTGAGTGGACATAATTTATATGGATCTGGAGGCCAGCGGGCTGGGTGCTGAGTCTTACCCGATTGAAGTTGCTTGGAAATGTCCTGCGACAGGCCTGAGTGATAACTTCTTTATTAACCCTGACAGCATTTCTCATTGGCGTTACTGGGATGAGTTTGCCGAAGAACTGCATGGTCTCGACCGCGAGCGATTGGTGACAGAAGGCATCAGTGCAGAGGCTGCGTGTCAGCGATTGAACGAAGCGTTGAAGGGTAAAACGCTGATCAGCGATGCGTTGGAGTTTGATTCTTTTTGGATGCGCCGCTTGTTTAAAGCCGTAGGGGTATCTTCAGAATTTACCATGGCCGGGCTGGACGCTATTCTGAGTGCCGAAAGGCTCATTCAGTACCGGTTTATCGCGCGTAGCCAGTTTCGTCGACACCGGGCAATGCAGGATGTTGATGATCTGATTCTTGCCGTTGAGGCGGTTAGTGTTGAGCAGGCGGATGATTCCTGATTGGATAACGATATTTGAGACACAAAAAAGGCAGCTTAATTTAGCTGCCTTTTTTGTGTCTGTAGGAAGCGATTACTCGTTCAGGCCTTCGAGGCCTGATTCCAACGCCAACGCCTCGCTAAGCTCAGAGAGAATGCTGCTGGAAAGGCCCGCGATCTCTGCCACGTCCATGGGAAAGAAATCCCGAAGTTCAGCAATATCCGTTTTATTTCGACGTGCGGCGTTAATCACGCATGCTAGGTTAACCACGGCTGCGAGGGCAGACGGGTCTTCAAATTCAGTTGGTTTTTTGTGTTGTAAAACAGCTTCGCCGAGTTCTGCCGGGAAAGACCACATGTTCAATAAAGCCTGGCCAGCCTGCGGTGTTACAAAATTGAGGCGCTCCATCTCCGCCTCGGAGCGGCTACAGCCGGTTTCATCAACCCGTGTCTGGATAGCTTGCGCTAATTTCGGTTTGGAAATGTGGAGCAAGAGGCGGCCAATGTTGTGAATCAAACCCACGGTAAAGGCCATATCAGCATCGGCTTTATCTGATTTTTCAGCGAAGAAACGTGCGGCAGTTGCAACGAAAAAAGCTTCAGACCAGAACTGCTTCAGGTCCAGGCCGTCTACGGACTTCACCGAGCCAACAACACCTGATGCAATCACCATTGTTTTGAGTCGTGCCATGCCCAGCATGATCACAGCTTCATCGATGGAAGATACTTTGCGGGATAAACCAAAATGGGCGGAGTTAACTAAGCGGAGGATTTTCAGGGAAAGTGTCTGATCCTTAGCAACCTTCTCTGCAATTTCGTCGTATTTGGCACCGGGATTGTTGAGTTGTTGAATCAGTTCTTTAACAACATCAGGTACATTTGGCAGCTTATTTGTTTGTTCCAGCAGTTCACGAATTTCCATATTGGCTCCTTAGAATACATCTTCCTGCTACGGGTAAATCTCTGATTAAAACAGGTGTATAGATACTAGGTTTAAGCCGAATATGAATATTTTTCAAATAATTGGATAAATTAAGATAAAAATCAGCAGCCGGTGAGTCCGGCTGCTACTTGGTGGGATACTATCGGTTACTGGTTGAGCACTAGATTTTCGATCTGTTCACGCAGAGCGTCGTACTGGCCCATCTCTTCAGGCATGAAGTAGAGCTTGTAATAGCAGCGATCCACCAGGCGGCCTTTGGCCCCGCGCACAGATTCTTTATAAGACCCAAACAGGTAGCTCATTTGAACATGGATAACGCGAGTATTTACCGGCACGGTTAGCTCGTGATGTTCCAGATCGAACCGGGTTTTGCTTTCTTTTATCGTGTAGAAAGAGACCTCGGCGACGTGATTCAGGTTGATCAGGAAGTTTGAAGTCACTGGCACCAGATGGCGTTGCTCCAGTCCGTTGTGTTCCATATAGATGCCGCAGTTTTTTCTGATCTTGATAAACATTGCTAATTCCTGAGAGCAATAAAGTTGATATCGATTGAGCACTATTCTATTGCGGTTGTATGACGGATATCTTACAACCAAACGGCTCTATGACACTTTAGTCGCTCTGGCGTTAAGAGCCAGAAAATCAGCAAAAAAGAAAATAATTCGGGTATGAGAAGTGGGAGGGGGAAGAAGGCAGATGACGGTTTGTCACCTGCCGGATGAGCTGTCTTACTGCTGGTATGAGCGTAGGAAGGTATCTATACGTTCGATTGCATCGGTTAAGTCATCTTCTCGAGGGAGAAAGACCAGACGAAAATGCTGGGTGTCAGGCATGTTAAAGCCACTGCCCTGAACAATGAGAACCTTCTGCTGCTGTAGCAGATCCAGCGCCATTTTCTCATCATTTTTGATCGCGTACTTTTTGGCGTCCAGTTTAGGGAACAAGTACAACGCACCTTTAGGTTTTGTGCAGCTAACACCGGGAATATCGTTGAGCATTTCCCATGCAAGGTTACGCTGTTCATACAGGCGCCCCGTCGGGCATGTCAGCTCATTGATACTCTGGTAGCCACCCAAAGATGTCTGAATTGCGTGTTGGGTCGGTACGTTGGAGCACAGTCGCATACTTGCCAGCATATCGAGGCCTTCGATGTAGTCTCGTGCCTGATGTTTCGGCCCGCTGACGATCATCCAGCCGGAACGAAAGCCTGCTGCACGGTAGGTCTTAGAGAGGCCATTAAAGGTAATGCACAGAACATCGTCGGCAAGGGATGCAATTGAAGTATGTTCAGCTTCGTCGTATAAAATCTTATCGTAGATTTCATCGGCGAAGATGATCAGGTTCTTTTCGCGTGCCAAATCGATAAGCTGCTGCAGAACCTCTTTTGGATAGACCGCACCCGTTGGGTTGTTCGGATTGATGATGACGAGTCCACGGGTACGCTCGGTGATCTTGCTACGGATATCTTCGACATCCGGTGCCCAATCAGACTGCTCATCACAGCGATAGTGGATTGGGTTACCGCCACTCAGACTGACAGCAGCGGTCCACAGCGGATAATCCGGCGCAGGGATCAGCATCTCATCGGTATCGTTCAGTAAGCCCTGCATTGCCATAACAATCAGCTCTGAAACGCCATTGCCGATGTATACGTCTTCAATGCCAACATTGCGAATCCCTTTGCGCTGGGACTCTTGCATGACGGCTTTACGGGCGGAAAACAAGCCTTTGGAATCGCAATAACCCTGAGAGGCGGGCAGGTTGTAGATCACATCCTGTATGACCTCTTCCGGTGCATCAAAGCCCCACGGTGCCGGGTTGCCGATATTAAGTTTCAGAATGCGCTGGCCTTCTTCTTCCAGGCGCTTGGCTTCCTGCAACACGGGTCCACGGATATCGTAACAGACGTTGATCAGCTTGTTGGATTTGCGGATTACTGGCATCTTGTTGTCCTGAATAGCTTGCGTATCAGCACTAACTGAACGCAACCTACTGTTATCACTCAAATAAAAGATGCGTAATAATACGCGCTTTAACAGGCTAAAAACAGTCCAAAGGGCGCATGAACCGGCGATTTTGCCTTGGTTGGAAAGGTGCGTTTGAGTGATGGCCCAAAAAAACTGAACAATCTGAAGTGTCTGCATATACAACGGTACTATCGTATTCGTTTGATATTTGTAGAGGTAATGATGCTTCACCGGCCTTTGGCAAAACACGATAAGCATTATGTCAGAGACTGTTGAGCATTATGGCGAGTGAATTTATGGATTGGTCCAGCTTGCCGAACACACCATAATCAGCGGTTATAAAGGCGTTATCGCGTCCATTCATCCTCCCTGAACTTTGAGCATGTAGGGAGTAACCAGAAGGATAATCAGTCTTCATGAAGTCGTTCAAATGGATCTATGAGCATGTCCAGACCCATCTTTCAGGACAAGATATAGAAGCCTTGTTGCCCAACCCTCTGACCGTAGCTCAATTGTCTGAGGTACCAGACGATCGTTTGTTTTCTGATATGACGCGGCGCGTATTTCGTGCCGGGCTTAAGCACTCGCTGGTGGATAGTAAATGGCCTGAGTTTGAAAAAGCGTTTTTTGGCTTTGATCCCGTGAAAATTAGTTTGATGAGCGATGAACAGCTTGAAAACCTTATGCAGAATGACAAGTTGATCCGTCATTGGGGGAAAATAAAAGCGGCAAGGGTGAATGCTTTTATGGTGAGCAGTATTGCTGAAAAAGAGGGTAGTTTTGCTCGCTTTATCGCAAACTGGCCGTCTGACGATATTATTTCACTGTGGGCTTTTTTGAAAAAAGAAGGTGCTCAGCTAGGCGGAAACTCGGGGGCCTCTTTCTTACGCATGGTTGGCAAAGATACGTTCTTGCTGTCCGATGACGTTGTGGCCGCATTAAAAGCGCAAGGTCTTGTTGATAAAAAGCCGACCGCAAAGCGTGACTTATTGATCGTTCAGGATGCGTTTAATCAGTGGCAGCAAGAGTCGGGTCGGCCTCTGTGTCAAATCAGCCGCTTATTATCGTATACCGTTGGCTGGTAACGCCTGAATGTGACGTGTCGAGACGTGTTGATAAAAAGGGCCGCTGGGTAGTCAGCGGCCTTTGGCTATGAAGTCGTTACCTGAATAACAGGAAGTCCATCAGTTTCCTGTCAGCAAACGCACGGCTTAGTGTTTCACCGACCAGTGTGTTGAACAATTCTTCGTTGTCGGCCGGAGTGGGTGTGTTTACAAACGGTTTAGTCGTGTCAGTTTTGTATTTTCCGGTGTAATGCTGACCATTTTTTTCCACTTTAATCCGTAGCGTTGTTTGGGCGCTGACTTCCTGAAGTAGGTTCTTCATTTTGGCGTTGTAGGTCAGTTCATCCAGGTATACGGTCATGGTGAATTCGCCCGGTTGGAACTGTTTAACGCCCATGTCCTCCAGTGCATGTTCAACAGCATGTTCGAGCTGTTCTTGTGCATCGATAAGCGACAGCGGAGCGGTGTTTTTCAGGCGGTCAATGCGTTGCCCGATCAGCGCTGAGTTACGTGTGTCCTCAGCCTTAACATGGATCATCGTATCGGCTGGAAGTTTCTGAGACGCGTTGATTTTGGGGTGCAAGTCCAGATTTTGCGCCGGTAAACCGGAGCAGCCACTTAGTATGGCAGCAGCGAGCAAAGTAGCAGAAAGCGCTTTAATCATTGGGTTACTCCATGTCAGGAATCATTGATGGTTCCAGTGTATCTATATAGTCGGCAAGAGTGTCGGCAAGCTTACGCAGAGGCTTTTTACCGGGCTGTTCTAATAAAATTTCACCTGATTCATTATCAATACTGAGGAAATAATCGCCATCAGGTTCCGTGCACGCAAAGAAAAATGTTAGAGGACGTTTTTGTTTACGGGTTGCCAGTGCATGCCCGATCAAATTGCTTCTCAGGCGCTCCAGATCATCATTATTCCAGACCTGCAGCAAACTGAGCTCTCCGTCTTCTGATTTTGCTGGTAGCGGGTCAGACCAATAACGGCTATAGAATTCGATCAGATCAGGGTGTACTTCCACTTCCAGTGCTTCGCCCAGTCGATTAAACATGGACAGTTCTTCCGTTTGTTTCGTCGGCCGCCATGCAACTTTGTCCCCATCCTTTAAGCTGTCCAGAGTATCTCCGGTGTAACAGACTGATTGCCATTCTGATTCATAGATCGCTATCGGTGGCTGGGGTTGTAGGGCTTGTTGCTTCTCAATAAAGCGATCCAGCGCGGCAGAAACAGATTTATCAGTCATTCTCTTCTCGGTCAGTTTTGCAATGAGAGTGGGGTATGTGGGTACTCTATATGGTTCAAATTCACCAGTTCAAGCGTTTGCTCAAAACAGGCAAAATTAGTTTCACATGGGTGTAGCGGTTCAACCGCATATGGATAGCCTGATTCTTGACCAAGAAAATATGGGCGTTCGCGGGCTGGTAAGAGATCAGCGCGGGAGTTGGGCTTAAGTCTATAGCGGGTTTATAGAGAAAAAGGCCGGTGAGTTGATGGCAAAATAACCAGAATTGAACAGCTTTTAAGCATTTGGGAATAAAAGAAATTTTTTTCAATTAAGTGTTTGACAAGCAAATCAAATTCCGTAAAATTCGCACTCCGTTCAGGGCACTAAACCTTGAGCGACACGATTGGCGACAATCTGAAACATCTGGAGCGGTAGTTCAGTTGGTTAGAATACCTGCCTGTCACGCAGGGGGTCGCGGGTTCGAGTCCCGTCCGTTCCGCCACTCTTAATCTTCGGGTTAAGGACTTCTTCACAATGTGCCGTGAAGATTTTAATATGGTCAGCCTTTAGTGGGCGTATAGCTCAGTTGGGAGAGCGCCTGCCTTACAAGCAGGATGTCGGCAGTTCGAGCCTGTCTACGCCCACCACTAATTTCCTTCTCTTGCTCATCATTAAATTCCCCTCGTAGAAACATCCATATAGCAACCATTCTTCGGTTGTGGTTTTGATTTATTCACAGTAGTCTCGATATTCCTGTACTTGTTGGTATGCCACATTCTAGAGTGGCGAGCCTTATCGGCAAGGCTTGTGACGTGGCGTGCTCTTTGGTGTTTTAGATCATGAAAAAGATTGATAGTCGTACTCTCGTTAATTTATGCCCTGATCCCATCATTGGTGTAGATGCCAAAGGTCTAATTAATCTGTTTAATGCAGCGGCGCAAAGGCTGTTGGGGTATAGCAGCGAAGATGTCGTTGGGCGTCTGCATATCTCAGAGATCTACACCAGTCTTGATCACGCTAAAGAGATCAAACGGCTAATCCAGAGTGATGATTTTGGTGAGCGTGGTTTCGTAGAGGGGTATGAAACCGTCTTAAAAAGCGCGCTCGGTCAGGAAATCCCTATTCGACTGTCGGCATCATTGCTCGAAGAGCGTGACGGTGGTGGAAGTGTTGGATTCTTCCATGATCTCAGCGAACGAAAACGCCTGGAAGAGAAGCTGAAGAAGCAGTCGATTACCGATGAGCTAACCGGTTTATACAATCAACGCCATTTCTACGGCGTGTTATCGGTAGAGATGGATCGGGCTGAGCGCTATCAGTCTCCGTTAAGCCTAATCTGTGTGGATTTGGACAATCTAAAACAAGTGAATGATCAGCTCGGACATCTCGAAGGCGATCGCATTTTGAGAGATGTCAGTCGTGCGCTTCAGGAATGCAGTCGCAGTGTGGACGCGTGTTTTCGTTATGGCGGAGACGAGTTTATGATTTTGGCGCCACAAACAGACTGTATTGAGTCAGCGCAACTGGCTGAGCGGATTCGTATGCGGTTTAACGAAATCTGTCGTTACAGCGCAGATCTGGGTAATACTGTTGTGATTAATGCATCATTGAGTCTGGGGGTGACAGATACGTTGGCGCTCGAAGATGTAGATCACTTTATCCAGCGTGCGGATTTGGCGATGTATGAGGCAAAGAATGCTGGTGGGAATCGGACGATGATGATTAAGCGGCAGGTTGCAGATAAAGTCGAGGCAGAGGTGTAACGCAAAGGTTACATCTCTGTAGCGTCATCGAAAAAGTCATCATCGTCATAGTCTTCGTTCAGCAGTTCCAGTAGCTCTTCAGTGTAGTCTTCCATTGTTTTTCCCTTTCGTGTTTGATTTTGCATAACAGTATGAGTTTAAGGTTACAGCTGTGTGACGTTGAGCTGCGTATACCGTTGTTTTGGGCTTCTTTCCATGTCTTATATTGATCCTATACAGTCAATGCGTCTTGATCAGCTGGATCTTCCGGTGTGTGCCGAACAGGGCGTCTCTCTTTATCTGCTCCGTATGGATTCAATCCACCCGCAGGTAAGTGGTAATAAGTGGTTTAAGTTGCGTTATAACCTGTTGGATGCCAAAACGTCAGGCTGTGATCGTGTGATCAGCTTTGGTGGTGCGTATTCCAATCATTTGCATGCTCTGGCCTGGGCGGGCTGTGAAATGGGTATTCAGACGTTGGGTATCGTACGCGGAGAGCCTGAATACGCGAACAATCCAACCCTGCGTGACGCGCAACGCTGGGGCATGACGCTGAAGTTTGTCAGTCGAAGTGAATACCGTCTACGGGAGGATATGCTCTACCACAAAGCACTATGTTCAACTTACCCCGGTTCTAGCATAGTCCCCGAGGGTGGCAGTAATGCGCTGGCGGTAAGAGGTTTTGCAGATCTGTTTAATCATGACTGTTGGCGTGTGCTACCTGAACCTGATCTGCTGGTGTCGGCATGTGGTACCGGTGGTACCTTAGCCGGACTCATTGCAGCTAAACCCGCAGTGACTGGAGTTTTGGGGATCCCGGTGCTTAAAGGGGGGGCGTTTCTGAAGCGTGATATTCAGTCTCTGCTGGCGGAGGTCGGAGCTGGTTCTGTCTCAAACTGGCAGTTGGATCTCGACGGTCATGAGGGGGGATATGCCAAACTCAGTGCAGAGCTCATTGAATTTATGCGTCAATTTGAAATGCAGACAAAAATTGAGCTAGATCCTGTTTACACCGGTAAGATGATGTTTCGCTTACATAAACTGATTGCTCAAGGTAAATTCAGCCGCGGAACTAAAATCGTTGCAATTCATACGGGTGGATTGCAGGGGCGACGAGGTTTTCTTGAGCGTGGTCTTTTATAATAGCGTCTGTGGGCATCTATAACGGGACAACATTGGAGAACAAATGGATTACTTTCGTAATGTCGGTCTGATCGGGCGTCTGGGTAGCAAACAGGTGATCGATACCATGAAGCACCTGATTCGCTTTCTGGGCGACCGCGGAATTACCTGTGTTCTGGATCAAAAAATTGCTGAGGTGATGCCAGGTCACGGCCAGCAGGTGAGCAAACAGAAGATGATGGGGGAGATATGTGACCTCGTGATCGTTGTGGGTGGCGACGGCAGCTTATTGGGTGCAGCGCGCTCATTAGCGTTGTCTCACATCCCTGTTCTGGGTGTAAACCGCGGTAATCTGGGCTTCCTGACCGATATTGCTCCGCAGGAGATCGAAGAGAAGGTCGGCGAAGTATTAGAAGGTAAATATACCGTCGAAAGCCGCTTTTTGATCGATGTTACCGTGAAACGCGATGGTGTTCCTGTGGGAGAAGCGACAGCGCTGAACGACTGTGTGCTGCACCCAGGTAAGGCTGCGCGTATGATCCAGTTCGAGCTTTATATCGAAGGGCAGTTTGTCTATACCCAGCGTTCTGACGGCATTATTGTGTCTACGCCGACAGGTTCGACAGCGTACGCGCTCTCGGGTGGCGGTCCTATCATGCATCCGAAGCTGGACGCGTTGGTGTTGGTGCCGATGTTCCCGCATACCTTGTCCAGTCGTCCGATTGTGGTGGATGGGAACAGTGAACTGAAGATGGTGATCGGTGAGCAGAACGAAACTTATCCGACAATCTCTTGTGATGGCCAAAATCATATTAACTGTGCGCCAGGCGATACAATTACCATTCATAAGAAGCCTCATAAACTCAAGCTTATCCACCCGCTGAACTACGATTTCTATAGCACCTGCCGTGAAAAGCTCGGGTGGGGTACGAAGCTGGGAGACTGATGTGACGGAGCAGTGGCGAGGATATGATCTGATTGGCGACGTGCATGGATGTGCATTGAGCCTGCAGATGTTGTTGGAAAAACTTGGCTACAGCAAGCAAGGAGGCGTATATCGTCATCCTGAGAGAAAAGTGATTTTTCTTGGGGATATTGTGGACCGCGGACCGCGCATCCGTGAATCATTGCACATTGTGCGTGATATGGTTGATGCTGGCAGTGCCCATATCGTGATGGGTAATCATGAATATAACTATCTCTGTTATCTGACGCCGGGGCGGCCGGGGTCGGGGATGCCGTACCTGCGTGAACATACCGCGCGCCATCGGCGTATTCTCAATGAGACATTGGAGCAGTTTGCGAACTACTCGCAGGAGCAAGCAGAGTTCTTGCAGTGGATGCGAGAAATGCCTTTGTTTATGGAATTTGATTCCTTCAGAGTGGTTCATGCGTGCTGGCACCAGCCGCTGATCGATCGTTTTCTGGAACAGTACCCCGATCAGGTTTTGACGGATAATTTCATGCATCGTTCTGCCCAGCAGGGCAGTATGGAATGGACGTTGATGGACCGTTTACTGCGTGGCACTCATCTTCGCATGCCGAATGATGAGGTGATGATCAGCAAGGATGGATTTAAACGGAGTTTCTTCCGCACTAAATTCTGGGCGCAAAGTCCGTATTATTATGCAGATGTGGTGTTTCAACCCGATCCACTGCCGACCCATGTTGCGCGAATGATACTCAATGAGCAGGATCATGATGATCTGATGCACTATAGTCTGGATGAGAAACCATTATTTATCGGTCACTACTGGCGTGATGGCGAACCTGCTCCCATTACCAGCAATATCGCATGCTTGGATTACAGTGCGGTGAAGTTTGGTAAATTGGTTGCCTACCGATACGATGGCGAAGCAGAATTACGCAAAGATAAATTTATCTGGGTTGATGTACGCAAGGAAATCTTCGAATAGGGGGACCTGCCATCAGTCCCCTGAAGAGGTCGCTATGATAAAAGTGCTAGAGGTCCCGTTGTCTGAGGACCTCTCTGAGTTCGCCGAATTCCTTTGGATGAACGAAATCCCCCATCGTATTCTTGAGCATGATAAGCAACAGCAGTTGTGGGTCGCACCCAGTATTGATCCTGAAAAAATTGCTGCACTGTTCCAGATGTGGCAAGAGGGCGCAGACCTGCGCACAATCAAAGTCAGTCATGCCCGACCTACAAACGGTCTTTCAGCGGTAGGTTTGCCGCAGATTTGGCTAACGGTCTCCCTAATTTTGGCCAGCTTGGGTATCACCTTCCTGATCGGTATGGGGGAAAACTTCGAATATTTCCGCCTGTTTACCATGACTGATATTGTCGAAAGGAATGGCGAAGTATTCACCACGAGTCTGACGCATACATTCACCAACGGAGAGCTATGGAGGCTGTTCACGCCAGTTTTTCTCCACTTCAGCCTTTTGCATATCATCTTTAATTTGCTTTGGGTTTGGATTGTTGGCAGTAAAATCGAGTACTTTCAGGGGCGTTGGGCCCTTGCAGGGCTGGTTTTGTTCTCTGGTATTTCGTCGAACCTCGCGCAGTTCTATATCAGCGGCCCGCTGTTTGGTGGTATGTCCGGCGTTGTATTTGCACTGCTGGGGTATGCTTGGCTCTGGGATAGACGCAATCCTGCGAAGGCGGTCGGGTTACCTCCGGCATTATTCGGCTTCATGATCGTGTGGCTGGTTCTGGGTTACAGCGGCCTGCTTGAGGGAATGGGGCTTGGCGCAATTGCGAATACGGCCCACTTGGCAGGTTTGATTGCAGGTCTTATGTTTGTGCCCATCGGCGAATGGGTGGTCCGCGCTAGGCGGGGATCCTGACTTGAGCTCAGTTAAGTGACAATGAGTGGGATATGGTAAACTGCGCCCATTGGCAACAGGAGTATCATTAGATGACCTATGAAGAACTGATTGCAGCGATGACACCGGAGATGCATGTATCGCTGAAACAGGCAGTAGAGTTGGGTAAGTGGCCTGATGGTCGCCGCCTGAGTGGTGAGCAGCGCGACATCTGCATGCGTGCAGTCATCGCTTATGATATGGAAAAGCTTCCACCGGAAGCGCGTACGGGGTTTATTGACCGTACAAAGAAAGACGGTTCTCAGCACGGTGCTGATCCACTGGAACCACAAACGCTAAAAATCCTTTCTGACGCGGATTGATCCCTTCTTATGCAAGAACTGGCACGTGGCATTTTGCAAAAAATGCGCACTGAACTGGCCGACACAGTGCAGTACCGTTTGCCATTGGGTGATGAAGAAGTCCCAATGAACGAACTGATCGGTAAACCGATCTCACTGCAATATCTGGGTGCAATCAATTGCACCCATTGTGGCCGGAAAACAAAAAAAAGCTTCAGTCAGGGATACTGCTATCCCTGTTTTACCAAACTTCCGCAATGTGACCGCTGTATGGTCAGCCCGGAAACCTGTCACTTTTACGAAGGTACTTGCCGAGATCCTGCTTGGGGTGAACGTACCTGTTTTGCTGATCACTACGTGTATCTGGCGAACTCTTCGGGTGTGAAGGTTGGGATCACTCGGGGTACCCAGGTACCTACGCGTTGGCTTGATCAGGGTGCCATTCAGGCGTTACCCATTATGAAAGTGGCAACCCGCCAGCAATCTGGTTTTGTTGAGCGTTTGCTGGGTGAGCATGTTGCCGATAAAACCAATTGGCGGGCGATGCTCAAAGGGCAGGTTGATCCACTTGATCTGAGCGTTGAACGCGACAAGTTATTTGAACTCTGCGCTGAAGGGTTGTCAGAGCTCGAGCAGAAATATGGTATCCAGGCGATACAGCGTTTACCTGAGGCTGACCAGGTCGAGATCAACTATCCGGTTATGAACTATCCTCAGAAGGTATCGACCTTCAACTTTGATAAAACGCCTGAGGTGAGCGGAGTGCTCCAAGGCATCAAGGGGCAATACCTGATCCTTGATGGCGGTGTTATCAATATTCGCAAATTCACAGCCTATCAGGTTGCGTTTAGTGCCTGATAATGGAAGTCAGAAGATGTCTCAGCAACCTAATGAAATTTTTCTCAAAGACTATCAGGCACCTGATTACCTGATTGAAAGCACTGATATGCACTTTGAGCTGCATGAGCAGGATACGCTTGTCCGTACCCGGATGCAGGTAATGGCCAACGTCGCAGACAGTGCAGCGGCAACGTTTGAGTTATTTGGTCATGAGGATGTGGAGCTATGCCGCATCGCTATCAATGATCAGGTGTTGTCGGAGAAGGATTATCAGCGAGAAGGTGAAAAGCTGATTATCAAAAACGTTCCGGCCTCCTTTCTATGTGAAACCCTGACCCGTATTCAGCCACAGGACAATACTGCCCTGGAGGGCTTGTATAAGTCGGACGGGATGTTCTGCACTCAGTGTGAAGCCGAAGGCTTCCGTCGGATTACGTTTTACCCGGACCGTCCCGACGTGATGTCGGTGTTCCGTACTACCGTCGAAGCGGATAAAGCGCTGTATCCAGTGTTGCTGTCGAATGGTAATCCGGTTGAGCAGGGTGAGAGTGATGATGGTCGCCACTGGATCACGTGGGAAGACCCATTCCCTAAGCCAGCGTATTTGTTTGCGTTGGTCGCGGGTGATCTGGAGTACATCGAAGACAGCTACACCACGATGTCTGATCGTGATGTAAAGCTGCTGATCTACGGTGAGCAGAAAGATCTCGATAAGCTCGAGTACGCGATGACCTCTTTGAAGAACGCAATGCGTTGGGATGAAGAGGTGTACGGGCGCGAATACGATCTCGATATCTATATGATAGTGGCAGTCGATTTCTTCAATATGGGGGCGATGGAGAACAAAGGGCTTAATATCTTCAATACGTCCTGTGTCCTGGCGCATCCGAAAACGACGACCGATGCGGGTTTTCAGCGGGTCGAAGGTGTTGTTGCACATGAATACTTTCACAACTGGTCTGGCAACCGTGTGACCTGTCGTGACTGGTTTCAGCTGAGCTTGAAAGAAGGCTTTACGGTCTTCCGTGACGCTGAATTCTCCGCGGATATGAACTCCCGTACAGTCAAGCGTGTTGAAGATGTCGCCTTGTTGCGTACTGCTCAGTTTGCAGAAGATGCGGGGCCGATGGCTCATCCGATCCGTCCGGCTTCTTTTATCGAGATTTCTAACTTCTATACCCTGACAATTTATGAAAAAGGGGCGGAAGTGGTACGGATGATCCACACCCTGCTGGGGGAAGATCAATTCCGAGCCGGTACTGATCTCTACTTTGAACGCCACGATGGTCAGGCCGTAACGACGGATGATTTTGTGGCTGCGATGGAAGATGCGTCAGGCCGTGATCTAAGTCAGTTCCGTCTTTGGTACAGTCAGGCGGGAACGCCTGAACTGAAGATCAGTGATGAATATGACGCTCAGGCAAATCGCTATGTACTGCATGTGCAACAAAGCTGTCCGGCAAGCCCTGGGCAAGCGATCAAAGAGCCGATGCATATTCCGCTGGCGATGGGGCTGCTGGATCAGCAGGGCCGTGATTTAACGCTGGCAAATGGTGAGACAACACTGGTATTGGATGTGATCGAAGCTGAGCAAAGCTTCACGTTCGAAAATATCCAGTCCCGCCCAGTTCCGTCGCTACTGCGCGGTTTCTCTGCACCGGTTAAATCGCATTACCCGTACCAGCGTGATGAGCTGGTGTTCCTGATGGCGAATGACAGCGATGGTTTCGCGCGTTGGGATGCGGCGCAGAAGCTGGCTGTAGATATTATGCAGTCATTGATTCAGGATTATCAGAATGGGATAGAGCTGACGCTGGACCTGCGTCTGGTTGACGCGTTCCGTGCGATTCTGGAAAACAGTGCACTGGATAAAGCGATGGTGGCGAAGGTTTTGACGTTGCCAACTGAAGCGTATCTGAGTGAGCTGGCAACCGAGATCGATGTGGATGCGATTCATCATGTTCGTAACTTTGTGCGTAAAGCGTTAGCACAAGAGTTAGAGTCTCTGTTGCTGTCTGTTTATGAAGCGAGTGAGTTGGCAGGTGAGTATTCACCTGATGCCACCTCGATTGCTCGCCGTAGCCTGAAAAACCTCTGCCTGTCGTATCTGATGGCCACTGAAGAGGCACGTTACCTGGCGTTGGCGGAAGAACAGTATGTTAACGCAGATAACATGACCGATCAGTCAGCTGCGTTGGCAATGGTTGCACATTCCCGGTTTAAGCAGGCCGCACACAAGTTGCTTGAGCGTTTTTACCAGCAGTGGCAGGATGAAGCGCTAGTGGTTAACCAGTGGTTTGCGATCCAGGCAACGAATCCGGAACCCGGAACATTGGCTGATGTCGAAGCTCTGATGCAGCATCCTGCTTTTGATATGAAAAATCCGAATAAACTTCGTTCATTACTGGGTGGATTCTGCGGCCAGAATGCGATTAACTTCCATATGGCGGATGGCAGTGGTTACCGTTTCTTAGGTGACCGTATTCTTGAACTGAATAAGCAAAATCCGCAGGTGGCATCGCGGATGCTGACACCGCTGACGCGCTGGAAGAAATATGGTGAAGCGCGACAGCAACAGATGAAGGCTCAACTTCAGCGTATTCTTGATAGCGATGGGCTGTCTAAGGATGTTTATGAAGTGGTGAGCAAAAGTTTGGCATAACTGAAACCTTACTTTAGTCGGGAAGACGCTACTTCCCAGCTTGGTTATACTCAATTTAAAACAATTACATTCGCAAGGATGGACAATGGAACACACTCTTTCGGCGTCAGATAAGTACGAAATCCAACAGAATTTTCGTCGTTATATTCGTTTAAAAGAGCGCTTCGACACAGCTCGTGGTGCTTACGTAACATCCCGTGCCAGCAAGGTGTGGGTCGCTGGTGTTGTGGCTTTACTTTTTGCACTGGCGTCTAACTTCTTCTTGGGCGTTGCGACGGGTTTATTTGCTGTGTACTTCTACTCAATGGTACGTAGCTGGATGCAAATTAATGAATCAGAAGAAGGCGTTGAAGAGCTGGATCGTTGGTTCTCTGGCAAAAAACTGAAGTTTGAAGGCAGCATCCTGTACTTCAGCAATGATCAGTTGCTGGAAAATCCTCTCGATCCTTTCGATGAAGATTGCTATCAGTAAATAAGTACTGGTAGAGCCTGTCTGTCAGGAGGCTCTGCATGCACAGGCACACTAAACCCGGTATTCAGAAAGAATACCGGGGACTCAGTCGGCGTACCTTGTCTCTGTTGCAGGTTTCAGAGGGCATGAACGTCGACTTTAAACGCGATGTCAGTGGCATAAAAAGCCGTGATCTTGTGGCCTTTGCCAATACGCCGCTGGGCGGCACTATTCTGGTCGGTGTAGACGAATATACTGACGTGGAAGGTGTTCAGCGTGGCGAGGTTGTGGGTTGTGAGGTCGATGACAATGCGCGACTGGTTATTGTAAACAAAGCAACCGACTGCTTTCCGACGGTAGAGTTGGGTATTTTCGTGGAGAATATTGCCCGAAAACCGATTCTGCGTATCGAAATCCCCCCCGGACATTACAAGCCCTACTGCACCCAGAGGGGCGAATACTGTATTCGCTCAGATGCGCGTGTGCGTGCATTATTCCCCGATGAATTGCTGGCGATCTTTATGGATCGTGAAGGTGAACAGTTTATCTCCCGCTTTCATGATGCCGTACATCAACTGGAACAGCAGGTTGGCTCTATCCGTCATGTGTTAAGTGCAGGTATGCTGGATGTCAGTGACCATATTCATGATCTGGATGACCAGCTGCGCAGGACACTGAATCGTATTGGTCGTTTAACTGACAGCAATAAGAAGCGCTCGCGGGATCTGTTACAGGTATTGAAAGAAAGTCGCGACAGTCTGATGACACTGGAGCAGCTGATACTCTCGGGTAAAGCCAACGGAGAGCGTTTGGATATGCTTGAGGAGATTCATAGTAACCTTGGTATGCTGGTTGATAATCTTGATATAGAAAACAACGAGGATACTTGACGTGTTATCACTGTCAGATCGCAGGGCCTGGATCTTTGATCTTGATGGCACCCTGACGCAACCGGTACATGATTTTCTACATATCAGACAGGAGCTGGGTATCGCGCCAGATCAGGATATTCTGGCGACCATTGCAGCCTGTCCATCCTCTGAGCGAGAGGAGATGATGGTGCGGCTGGATGAGCTTGAGCATCTCTATGCCGCCCGGGCAAAGCCAGCCCCTGGTGTTCTTGAATTGCTGGAGTTTTTGGCGGTTAATCAGTGTAATTTAGGCATTCTTACGCGTAATACTCAGAGTATTGCCATTGCATCATTGGCGGCGATTGGGGCGGAACATTTTTTTAATCATGACCGGATTATCGGACGTGATGAAGCACGACCAAAACCCGATACGCAGGGTATTAGGTTGCTATTGAATCGCTGGCAACGAATGCCGGATGAAGCTGTGATGGTTGGTGATTTTCGCTATGATCTGGAAACGGGTCGTGCGGCCGGCACGTTTACCATTCATGTTGATGATCGTGATCGTCACTGGCCAGAACTTACCGATCTGCGTGTACCGTCCCTTCAGGCACTGACTCACCATCTGAAAAACGCTTAGATCGAGGCTTTGGGAATATTTCCCGGTTCTCAATTCCTATTTTCCCAGAATTTTTACCTCCTATCGTATACGTGTGCTTTGGTATTGATGCTAAAGCGTCATTCATATACTGCTGACCGTAGAAATGTTAACCGGCGGCGTCTTCGGCAAACTTATTTCATGACATTTTTATTGCAGCTGTGTCCGATCCGTTGCAATCAGAGTTAAAACAATAAGAGCCGGAGAACGCTTCTATGAAACGCACACTTTTGGTGGTGCCAGTACTGAGCATACTGACTGCACTCAATGCCCATGCCGCAGTGACTGAGCTGGAGGGTGTCACTGTTGTCGGTCAGACACCAATACATGGTACAGGGATTGAGAAAAGCAAACTGGCAGCCTCCGTGCAAAGCGCCAATTCTGATGCAATTCAGCAGAGCCAGTCACGCAGCCTAAGTGACTACATGCGTCTTAACTTTAGTGGCATTTCCATTAATGAAGCGCAGAACAATCCTTATCAGCCAGACGTTCAATACCGTGGTTTCACAGCATCCCCTCTGTTGGGCTTGCCACAAGGTATGTCGGTATACGTCAACGGTATCCGCTTTAACGAGCCGTTTGGTGATACGGTGAACTGGGATCTGTTGCCGCAAGGTGCGATTGATTCCGTCAATCTCTTTGCTGGTTCTAACCCTGTATTTGGTCAGAACACCTTAGGTGGTGCGCTCTCTTTACGCCTTAAAAATGGCTTTGATCATCAAGGTAACGAAGTGGAGGCGTTGGTCAGTGAGCATGGACGCCGTAACGTGCAGTTCAGCAGCGCGGGCAATGACGGTCGTTTCGGTTACTTCGTGATTGGTAATTATGATGAAGAAGATGGCTGGCGTGATTTTTCTCCGTCTGATGTGAGGCAGCTGTTGTCTACACTGAGCTGGCGTGGGGAGGACAGCAGCCTGGATCTGACATTGGCGGCGAATGACAACAAGCTCCTGGGTAACGGTGCTTCTCCAATCGACCTGTTAGATCAGTTTGGTCGTGAGCAAGTGTTTACCCATCCCGATCAGACCGAAACAAAGCTGAAACTGCTCGCGCTGAGTGGTGACCGATGGCTGGATGATAATACTCAGTTGGCCGGAAATCTTTATTACCGTAAAAACGAAGTCGCGACCTTTAACGGGGATGATACTGACTTTGAAGCCTGTGAAGATGCAGCTAATGCAGGATTCCTCTGTGAGGAAGACGGTGCTGAAGAAGAGATCGTTGAAGATCTGAATGGCAACAATGTCACCGCAACGATCAATGGTGAGGGGCCTGAAGCCACGAATAACCGCAGCAATACCGATACGGATGCCTTTGGTGGTGCGTTGCAGTTAGCGCTGGAAAATGAGCTTGCCGGTTTAGACAATCAGCTGATTGTGGGTTTCAGCTACGACAGTGCCCAATCTGATTTCGCTGCGGATACCGAACTGGCTGAGCTGACCAATACCCGAGGGACTGAAGGACTGGGTGTATACGTTGATGAGGCGCGGGTGCGTCTGCACTCCGAAGTTGAGCATTACGGTCTGTTTCTGACGGATACGGTTGATCTGACCGATCGCCTCTCTGCCACGCTATCGGGTCGTTACAATTACAGCCGTATCGTGATGGAGGATAACTACGGTACTGAGCTGAACGGTGTACATAGCTTCAGCCGCTTCAATCCTGCGGCGGGTTTGGCGTATGCGCTGGACGACGGCATGAGCGTTTATGGTAGCTATTCTGAAAGTTCACGTGCACCCACGCCGGTAGAGTTGAGCTGTGCTGACCCGGATGATCCATGTAAGCTGCCAAATGCCTTTATTTCTGATCCACCGCTGTACCAAGTGGTCGCTAAGAGCTATGAAATGGGTATTCGTGGAGAGTCGTCCGACCTGAACTGGAATCTGGGGCTGTTTCACACCACCAACCATGACGATATCTTGTTCATTAACGGCGGCTCTCTGACCAGCGAGGGCTACTTTGACAATGTAGGACGTACCCGTCGTCAGGGGATCGAAGCAGCGTTTGCCAAATCGATGGGAGATTGGCAGTTTAGCGGTAGCTATACCTATTTAGATGCGACTTTCCAAACAGGATTTATCGCCAATAGCCCGAACAATCCGCAGGCTAATGCGAATGGTCAGATTGCAGTCGAGAAGGGTGATCGTATTCCAAGTTTGCCTCGTCACAACATCAAACTGGCGGCAGACTGGAACGCTACTCAGGCACTGGCGCTCGGTATGGATGTTCAGTTCAACAGCAGCCAATACTATCGCGGTGACGAAGCCAACCTGAACGAACAAGTGGATGGCTATACGTTGGCAAATCTGCGGGCAACGTATAAGGCGAATCCATCGGTTGAGTTGTTTGCACGGCTTGAGAACGTATTTGATAGTGAATACGAGACCTTCGGTGTGTACGGTGAATCGGATGAGGTGTTGGGCGCTCAAGGGATCGATGATGACCGCTTCGTTGCACCAGGCAAACCGCGCACCGCCACCGTTGGCATTCGCGCCCGGTTCTGACTGGTGTCAGCCCTTCGATAAAGGGCTCGTATCCCGATGTTACCGTATGATTCTGTAAGGCCGCTTTGCGCTGCGGCTTCATTCTCTATTCTGGCCCACCTGAGCTTTGCGCTGGGGTGGGCCAGCTCGTCTCCGGAACTCTCAGTAGGAGAGGTTTCCACTGGGCAGCCTGCTACACGGGTTGTACATCAAGTGATGTTAGCTTCTGGCCCTCAATTCCAACAAGACCAGCCAGCGACGGAAGTGATTCCTGAGATCGATATCTCACCCGCCCCTGATCCTACAACACAACCCCACGAAAAAAAGAAGCTTGAAGCGGAACCGAAAGCGGATGTCAGTCTCAAGCAGGATGTGCCGTCTTCGGAGATTGCCACCAAGGAAAGTGTTCAGCAAGCTCTGCCAAAGCCAAAGCCAAAGCCAAAGCCAAAGCCAAAGCCAAAGCCAAAGCCAAAGCCAAAGCCAAAGCCAAAGCCAAAGCCAAAGCCAAAGCCAAAGCCAATTAAGTCGTTGAAACCGGTTGAGAAAGTCGTCTCAGAGCAGGGAGAGGCCTCTCGTCATACGGTTGATCCCATCGAAGCCTCGCCAGTATCAGCTTCGCGCTCTATTGTCGCGGAGCACGGTGTGGGAGAGCCAGACGCTGACCCGGTTCGAGTGGTCAAAGCGAAGTATCGAGAGGTGCCTCGGCCTCCAAAGTATCCGCGTAAAGCCAAGCGTAAGAAACAGCAGGGGGAAGTGTTGCTGCATGCTTTAGTTGATCCCCGTGGTGTGACGCTGGAAATAAAAGTTGTACACGGTAGTGGATTTGAACTGCTCGATAAAGCCGCATTAAAAGCGGCAAAGCGCTGGTTATTCGAACCTGCGAAGGAAGGTGGTGTGGCTATAGAATCCTGGGTCTCGATTCCGGTTACATTTAAACTGAACTGAGCAGGGGGTAAAATCAGTTTAGTGTTCCTGTGATTCTGGCGGACTGTTGTGCAAAGTAACATCAAGTATTGATCAAAAAACATTCACATTGTTAATCAATGTGTTAGCCAAAAAATAGAATTTTTTCACATTTTTTCGGAACTAATTGCATTTAGCAGGTACTAACCAAACAGTGAATTTGACTTTCCTTTGCCCGGCACCCCCTTCAGCTGGGTAAATTGTGCGGACCAGTTTGTCCGCACTGTGTTCTAAACCGTCGATTTGGCCCGCCTTGTGCGGGCATTTTTCTGCCTGAAATTCCGCCTACACTATAAGACAGACAAGTCATAAGAGATGAATAGTGTGTGATCAAAGCGGTACTCATTGATCTTGATGGTGTCATTTATCAGGCAGATCAACCAATTCCAGACGCTCAACGTACGCTCGACTGGCTCAATGCCCGGAGAATCCCGTACCTGTTTGTTACAAATACGACTTCGCGCCCGAGGGACGCCGTTGTTGAGAAACTGCGTCTTATGGGTATTCAGGTCAAACCTCAGCATATTCTTACACCAGCTGTTGCCGTATCCGGTTGGCTTAATGCTCAGAGGGCCGTAACGATCGCCTCATTTTTACCAAAAGCCACCCAGAAAGACCTGAGCCAGTTTACCCAATTGACAGATACAGACGATGTGAGTGTTTCTGCGGTCATTGTCGGGGACCTGGCGCAGGATTGGAGCTTTGCGGAATTGAATCGAGCCTTTCGGCTGTTGATGTCCAACCCAGGTTGCCCGTTGCTTGCGTTAGGGCTGAGTCGTTACTGGCGTTCTGCACAGGGCTTACAGTTGGATGTAGGACCTTTTGTTAAAGCATTGGAGTTTGCGACGGGGCGCACCGCGATTGTTTTCGGAAAGCCTTCCCGTGACTTTTTCCAACAGGCGTTGACTATGCTCGATGCTAAAGCCAGTGAGACTCTGATGATCGGAGATGATATTCACGGTGATGTGGGGGGCGCTCAGTCGGCAGGTCTGAAAGCCGCGCTAGTGAAAACAGGCAAGTTCCAGCAGACGGATCTCTCCGGTGATATAGTGCCGGACGGGATTTTGACGTCGTTTGCAGAGCTGCCGGCGTACTGGAAATCATTGGAATGATCTGAAACTGGAGTAGCCCTGATGCTGAACTTTTCTGAAGCCTGTGAGCGTAACAAAGACGTTATCCTGCCTATGCTACAACGCTATCTTGAGAGCCATCGCTGTATTCTGGAGGTTGGGAGCGGATCAGGTCAGCACGCACTGTATTTTTCTCAAGCGATGTCATCCCTGAAATGGTTGCCGAGTGACCTGTCCTTTAATCTTCCCGCGTTGCAGGAGAATCTGCAGAATTCGCCGTGTGAGAATATCCTTCCACCGTTGGCTCTGGATGTCAGTGTTCAGCCTTGGCAGATCCCCCATCAGCCAGATGCAATCTTTACCGCGAATACTCTGCATATTATGGATGAAAACTCGGTCCAGGCATTTTTTGAAGGTGCTGGGGAGTTGTTGACGTGTGGAGGTAAGGTGTGTGTCTATGGACCCTTTAGATATAACGGTGAATACACCAGCGCCAGCAATGCTAATTTTGATCTCTGGTTGAAAGATCGTGATCCGCGCAGTGGTATTCGGGACTTTGAGACGGTTGATGGCTGGGCACGAAACAACGGCATGCAGTTACATCAAGATCACGCGATGCCCGCAAATAATCAATTTGTTATCTGGGAAAAGAGCTAGGCGTGTGCTGCTTCAGAGTGCACTCATCATCGGTGGCTGATCGATTGTTGTTCGCTAGGCGGCTTTGGCTAGGAAGCAGGGTAGCGGTATGTTTATTAGTGTATCTGGATGGTTTGTATAAGAGCCGAAAGTGTGGAACTGATGCTGCCAGAGCAGGCAGCATCAGGGTAAAAAGTGATCATCCCTGATACCCTCGTAACGTTATTGCTATCACACAGGATCTTCAGTCTGACGACTTAGATGTAGACCACGGATGCTATATCGGCCCGACAACAAACTGTTTACCACAGACGACAACTATCTGTCCGACTACTCAGGAACAGTGCACAGACGACGGCTTAACTGTCTGACTACTTAGCGCTATTCCACAGACGACTACATACTGTCTGACTACTTAGGTGTTCAGTTACGGGTAACCGGAATACATCCGACTACTTAGGTTCTACATCACAGACTTTCGGATCCTGAGAAGAGCATTCCCCTCCCAGTATCCCCATCAACGTTACTAAACCATCCGATCACATCCTGACTGCATACCGACTACAAACTACCAGTATCAGGAGACAGCAGAATCGTGATGGTTTGGCCATGGTTCCCATTTGACATCATCCGACAGCATAACTGGATACAAATGACTTCTGGAACAGGCGGACATTCTGTTTTAGATCTTATGTGCGATAAACATACAGTTGTTCGCTTTTGGATCAGGGTTGTCATCATACAGAAATTAATTGGAAAAACTACGGGGTAGATACGTAAATTTTTAGTGTTGTTTGAAAAAGGGGTGTTTCTATTGATTTCCCTCAATAAGACATTTGTGACTTGTTTATCATTTGTGTCGTAAAACTACATAACATATGGGATATCAACGTGGATTGTATGGAAAGTCGAAGAAATCGTTTTGATATGTAGGCTTCATACATTGTTTTTGTGCGTTTATTCAAGTTAAGAATTGTTAAGTATCTAAGTTTTAAACGTTTGTTTAACTTCGGTAGGGGCTTAGTGCAAGTTATGCTTATAGGCTCATTCTGCATGCGAGTGCGATTTCGTCAGGTTTAAATGAGCGTTTCTAGCGCTTGGGGTCTAGTGCGATAAATCTGAACGAAAACGCCCCCCTTGCCTGTGAGAGTGACGGGAATGCGCAGAGATAGGAATGGGAGTGGAAAGCCAGCTGACGCGATCAGCTAGCGACGCAGACGCAAGGTATCGCCTTTCTGCACCATTTCCAGATGCTTCATAAAGCTCATGCCCAGCAACACGGTATTACCTTCCATATACGGATTAATATGTGCCCGCATGTCGTTGAGTGTAATGCTTCCTAAAGAGACGCTGTCCAGACGAACGTTGTGCACGGTAATGGAGCCATTTGCGGTGTTAACCATACTGCTGCCACGTTGCCGCAACTGCATTGTATCGGCCACCGATTTGGGAATGCTGATTGAGGTTGCGCCAGTATCCAGCATAAAAATGACGGGTACATCGTTAATCAGACCCGGTGCGACATAGTGCCCATAAGCATTGCGCTTCAGAACGACCTCAGGTGAAGGTTGGCCTGTTGGATTGGCCAGATGAAGGTTGGGGTTGTGTTTCTTTTCCAGCAGACCACCAAAGTAGACAGTCAGACCGGCCAGCAAAATAATCCAGAAGCCATAGGTCATAAGGCGGGCCATAAGACGGCGGTTGTGGTCGGGATCTTTCTGGACAACGGGCATAAAAGCTATCTTTCTTAGGGACTCGCGACAGTGGTGATTCTTTATCCACTGGTTAAGTTGTAATTAATTTTGTACATCAGCATGTCTTTGTCGACAGGCTTCATCATGACCTCGTTTATCCCCATCTTAACAGCTTCCATGACTTTGTCTTTATCCCCTTGTTTGGCCAGTGCCATGATTTTCGTATTCTGCAGTTTAGGGTGGTTCTGAATACGCGAGATGACGTGGAGCGCGCTCATATCGGGCAGTGTCAAATCAACCAGTACAATGCGTGGTTGCCACTGCTCTATCATCTTAAGGGCATGGGTTGCATGGGTGGATATATTGGGAGAATATCCGGTCTCTTCCAGATAGGTCGCCAGCCTCATCAGTTCCTGTTCTTCATCTTCTATAATCATGATGCTGACGGCAGAAGGTTGGTTCTGCTTTATTTCATTCTGCAGGCTGGATTTGTTGTTTTCGGTTTGGGTCACCAGATCACTCACCAATGAATTAACGCTTTCACTCGCGTTGTGCTTCTCTCCCTGAAGCTGAGGCATCAGTGTGTTAGCCGCGTGGTCATCGATGATAGCGTTGACCGCCTGAGCACAGATATTAGGGTTATTGGGTTGTTCGCTGCGCATACGTTCTTTCATCGATTCCATCGAGAACGTCACAGTCGCCATCAGGCGCTCCAATGACTCCTGATTAAGGTTCATTAGATCCTGACCGGAGGTCGCGACCTGATCAAAGTAGCTGCACATTTCATCCACCGACATGGATTTACTTTGCTTCAGACTGTTGGTGGACAATAGGCGTCGCAGAGTGCGCAGGCGCAGCAGAATATGATGTGGGTCGTAGAGTGGTTTTACGATGAAGTAGTCGTTGAAGATATCTTTGTTGCAGATATTAAACGCATTCTGTACCTGCTCTTTGCTGCAGAGTACCATAGTCGACGATATCTTATCTTCGATGGTCCGATCATTTCGAATCATATGAAGGAAGCAGACCTCTGCTTCCTGAACGTCACCGTAGCCGAACAGCACGACATCAATACCTTTGCTGTTTATGACTTCCACCGCTTGCTCTGGACTGCAGGCCAGGTAGAAACAGCTAAAGTGCCGTTTTATCAGACGAATGATGGTTTCTAGCGGGCCTTTGTTGTCCGTGATGAGCAAGACTGAGAACTTGTTCTGACGACTCATGGATTCCTTCTCCGGTGTATCATCCGGTGGCACATGAGATTTTTTGGGGACCAGAATGGTCCAAAAAATCGTTACGGCAGCTCCTCCCTGAATCTGCGACAACAATGTGGCAGCATCCTGCTATTGGTCGGGAGCACTCGTTTCTGCTAAAAATGGGAATTCTGAAACTGTTCGAACCACATAATATAAGTTATTGAATATGCACTCATATTTAGTGTATTTATTGTTTGTCCAATAAAGGTAGTTCATGCACACATTTTTTCAATGAAATTATGTAGTTGAACTGATAATCGGTAGAGATATGCAGATTTGGGTTGATGCGGATGCGTGTCCGCGTGTGATTAAAGATATTTTATTCCGTGCTGCTGAACGGACGGAAACCCGGTTAACACTGGTTGCAAACCAGTTTCTGGCAACACCTCCGTCTCCTATGATCAATTCGATCCAGGTGCCGGCCGGATTTGATGTGGCAGACAACACCATTGTACAGAAACTGGAGGCAGGAGATCTGGTGATCACCGCTGATATTCCTCTTGCCGCCGAGGTCATTGAAAAGGGTGGTCATGCCCTGAATCCGCGTGGTGAAATGTACAGTAAAGAGAATATTCGCCAACGTCTGTCGATGCGTGATTTTATGGATACGCTGAGAAGTTCCGGTATTGATACCGGGGGGCCTCCTGCACTCAATCAGAATGATCGTCAGATGTTCGCGAATAAACTGGATCGTTTTCTGGTAAAAGCGGGTAAATAAACGCTCAGGTGTGACGCGGAAGGGTGTCTGCGCTAGGATTAGTAGTTATACACGACATTAACAGAATCATGAACGTTGGGTGTCTGGCTTGATGAAAGTTGGATTGAGGAGTACTGCATGGGCAGAATGATTTATCTCGTTGTGGGGCTGATCTGCTTGCTGGCTGGATTCATCGGTATTTTTTTGCCGTTGTTGCCGACCACACCGTTTGTACTTCTTGCGGCGTACTGTTTCTCGCGTAGCTCTGAGCGCTTACACCAGAAGTTGCTGAGCCACCGATTGTTTGGTCCGATTATTGACGAGTGGGAGCGCCACGGTGTGATCCCGCTTAAAGTGAAGTGTTTCTCCAGCACCATGATGCTTGTCATGGTGAGTTATCCGCTGATCTTTCGTGAGTTTGATCTTTGGCTGAAGATGTTAGCGGGCGTGGTGGTAATCGTCGCGCTCGTGTATGTCTGGAGCAGACCCTCCTATCCCGCAACGGCACCCGCGGTGGTCAAGTCTGATTGAAGCAAAACGAAAACAGGCCCGTTAATACAGGCCTGTTCGTCTGAAGTACCCGCTAGTTATCCAATCAGTTCGATCTGATCACCCAGCTGAATAATGCCTTCATTTCTTGGGATGATGTTCTGCCCAAATTCAACTTCACCTTTGTCGTTGCGACGGTAGCTGGCCAGTGTTTTTAGCGGTTCACTTTTTGGCATACGTTCCAGTGTATCTGGGTGATAAGTGGTCATCACGCAACGGGTACAGGGTTTTACCACGTCAAAAATAACTTCACCGATCTTGATGCTACTCCAGCTGTCTTCAGCAAAGGGGCTGCAACCGTTGACGACAATGTTGGGACGGAACTGGCGCATATCGAACTGCTTGTCGGCCCGTTGGCTAAGATCATCCAATGAGGCTTCGGAGATCAGTAGTAAGGGATAACCGTCGGCAAAAGACACCGGCTTTTCAGGGAAACGCGGGGTCCCCCGCTCGGACTGCTCACCAAAATAGAGTAGCTGGCATTCCACATCCAGCTTGTTGCTGAACCACTCATCAAACTGCATCCCGCATAGCTGAGCATTAATCTCAGTGCCCCAGACATTAACCTGACGGTAGTTCTGGAAAAACTCCGGAATATGGATAGCGATGCTATCGCCATCAGGGGCTATCACGTAGAGACCATCCGGTAGCAGGGCGGTGCGAAAGTGCAGCATTTGCGGGTATTTTCGGGCGGAGATAAAGTCTCCTGCCGGGTCAGACAGAATAAAACGGCGATCAAAACTCAGACCACTCGTCTCAACATAACTGCGATCCAGCGCAATACCGGCGGTGGACTTGATAGGGTAAACGTTGATCGCACTGAGGTTTATATCTGACACGGTGTGTACTCTTCCTGATGAGCGGTTAGTAGGGTAACGTGCTGGTGATCATATCAAGGCGGATTCGAAACTTCTTCCCTTCGCGGTTTTCCGCGATCAGGTGCTCTTCCTTGTTGCTGCACTCCAGATCGAGAAAGCGTAGTTGTTCGGTGTAGGGTTCGCCATCTTGTTGCCAGCTGACTTCGTGGATCGCGTTGCGCATACACGCCAATTCATAGCCATCGTGCACTTCACAGTTGATATGGGAGTACTCTTTCATAACGCGGCTCCTGATTCTTTCTTTGCCCGCTATGAGACTGTTGCTTCGGCTAATCGGTTCCCCTCAATGTCACTATTATTACGTAGTATCTCTGGCACGGAGTCTGGATTGGCGATGCAGAGGCAGGGAGCGCTAGGTTGACGATGGGGGAGGCTTGGGGGAGATGTGGATCGCGTATCGCGTTAATCAGTAAGAAAGCAGAATTAGAGGGGAGGGCCAGCCTCCCCGGGAATCTGAAGGCAGGCTGGCGAAAAGACGAAGTAGTTGCTTAGATGTTCGCTTTAAGGTGCTTGGCAATCACCGGCCACGCGTCACGTCCGCGGGTGTTCAGGTCTGTCAGGAGGCCCGGGTCAAAGTCCTCACTAACCGCTTTCTGGAAAGAGGGGCGTTCGGTGATGCGTTCTAACCACGCACTGACCGCAGGGAATCCTTCCAGCATGCTTAGCCAGTCAAACTGAATCAAAGTCTGGAAGTAGGGCGCTGTCGCACAATCACTGATTCCGAATTCCTGCCCGCTCAACCAAGGTTGTTGTTGCAGTGTATTTTCCATCTGGACGATGGTGTCGTGGTAGACCTTGACGGCACCCGCAACATCAGGCGCTTCCAGACCCTGTGCCAGCAACCGGCGCTGACGTTCACGGCGAGGTGCTTCTGGAATTTGATCAATCAGCCGCTGTTGTTCCTCTTCGCTTTTTGCCATTAGTCCCGGGCGCATGACCAGCGGCCACTGCAACGCGCCACAAGAGGGGTGCAGCTTGTTGTCGATATGTTTCAGCCAAACACGCATGCGAGCGACCTGCGCGGGGTCAGCGGGACGTAGAGCGGGTTGAGGAAAAGCATCTTCCAGATATTCACAGATCACAGAAGATTCAATGACCGGCTGATCGTTATGCACCAGCGTTGGTACAACACCTAGCGGGTTGAGCGCCAGATACCAGCTCTGCAGGTTTTCTTTGTTGGGCAGGTCGATAGGGTGAGCGGTCCAGGGCAGGTCCTTTTCTGCCAGAACAATGCGCACCTTTTGTGCACAGGGCGACATAATGTGAGTGTATAAGGTGATCATGGGTGGACCTCAATCGCTGAATGACGGCGTCATGTTATTGGAATGATTCCAGTGTAGAGCTGTAAAAATGCAGTTAAAATGCATATAGATGCAGTTTTGGTATGCAATATTGCAGTTTTATTCTCACTATACGTGTAAATCTGAGACGCAAATGAACTGGAATGATCTTAAGTACCTGTTAGCCCTCAGTCGGTTAGGGACGTTGAGCGCTGTCGCAAAAGAAACCGGTGTCGATATGACCACGGTCTCGCGTCGGCTTAAAGCGTTGGAGAGTGCACTAGGTGCTCAGTTGTTTCAGCGCATCGATAACCGCTATGTGCCAACCGATGCGCTGCAGAAGGTATTGATACGCGCAGAGCAGGTGGAGCTGGAGGTTGGTCGTCTGCAGAGTGATCTGCTGGGGCAGGATGAAGACCTGCGTGGGCGGGTACGCATCACCTCGGTCCATACCTTTATCAACAGTTACCTGTTGCAGCGCTTACCGGATTTCTACGAGCGTTATCCTGATATAGAGCTGGAAATTATTGCCGATAGCAGTCAGCTGGATTTAGGGCGACATGAGGCCGATCTGGCGCTGCGTATGGGGCGTCCGGATCAGAGCAGCATAGTGACCCGCCGGATGGCCGATCTGAACTATGCCGTGTATAGCCACGAATCGCTGGTGGACGACAACCGGAAGATTGGTGATCTGCCCTGGATCTTATTTGAAGACCGCTATCACAACTTGCCGGAAGCACTCTGGCAGCAACAGTATTACCCGGATGTCCAAGCGCGACTGTTCTGCAACGTCGGACCAGCGATGTTGACGGCCGCCAGCAACGGTTTAGGTGTCGCGTGTTTACCCTGTTATATGGCTGAACCTGTGAGCGAGTTAGTCGCGTTAACTGAGGCGTTTCCGCTGCGTGCACTGTGGTTGTTAATGCATCCGGAAAAGCGTAATCTGGCGCGCATTCGGGTGTTTGTGGATTGGCTGGAGCAGCAGCTGGATAGGGATACATTGCTGTTTCAGGGACCGCACTTAACCCCCGGCGATGCCCATAAAAATTCAGCTCAATGAGTTCAGCAGAGATAGAGTAACGGTATGGATCTGAATCCGCAGATGTTAAAAAAAATGGCCCGCATGAAGATGCCGTTTGGTAAATATCAGGGGCGGGTGCTGATGGATCTGCCAGAATCGTATCTGCTGTGGTTTGCGCGTGAAGGCTTTCCGAAAGGCGAGTTAGGCCTGTTGTTGGGGTTGTTGCTGGAAATCCGAATCAACGGTCTGGAATCACTGTTACAGCCGTTACGAGAGCGATAGTATCCCTCGACGTTTGACCTTTCCTACTGATTTTGACCGCTTGATACCCATCAAGTATTTATCCTGACTGCATTGATACGCTGCCGCACTGTTATCCGATTTTACTGGAGGTAGTGATGGAGCTGGTCTGTCCGGCAGGCAGTTTTCCTGCGTTAAAAGCGGCGGTTGATAATGGTGCCGACGCGGTTTATTTCGGGTTCAGGGACGCAACCAATGCTCGTCACTTTGCCGGTCTGAACTTTGACCGGCGCAAAGCCGAGAAAGGGATCGAATACGCCCGCAGCCGTGGCGTCAAAGTGCTGTGTGCAATCAATACCTATCCTCAGCCTCAGGGCTGGCAGATCTGGCAGCAGGCCGTAGATATGGCCGCTGACCTGGGGGTGAACGCACTCATCGCAGCGGATATGGGGGTGCTGGGCTATGCCGCCGATCGTCACCCTGATCTTAACCTGCATCTGTCGGTACAAGGCTCCGCTACCAACTACGAAGCGCTAAGTTACTACCAGCAACAATTTAATATTAAGCGTGCAGTGCTGCCGCGTGTGCTTTCACTGGCACAGGTCGAGCACTTATCCAAACACAGCCCGGTGGAACTTGAGGTGTTTGCCTTCGGTAGCCTCTGCATCATGGTGGAAGGGCGCTGTTATCTATCCTCTTACCTGACCGACGAATCCCCCAATACGCGCGGAGCCTGCTCGCCCGCTAAAGCGGTACGTTGGGAGGAAACGGATCAGGGGTTGGAGTCTCGCCTGAATGAAGTGTTAATCGACCGCTATGGTGAAGGCGAAAAGGCTGGATACCCAACGCTGTGTAAGGGGCGTTTTGATGTGGAGGGAAACGTTTATCATGCGATGGAAGAACCCACCAGTCTTAACACCCTTGATCTCATTCCAGAGCTGGAATCGATCGGCATAAGTGCGGTCAAAATCGAGGGCCGTCAGCGCAGTCCTGCCTATGTGGCACAAGTCGTTAATATTTGGCGCAGCGCGCTGGATCGCGCCAAAGCCTCGGGTGCCTATGCCGTGCAGCCGGAGTGGAACAAAGGGCTGACCGATCTTTCTGAAGGCTCAACCACCACCATCGGTGCATACCACCGCAGCTGGCAGTAGGAGACGGCTCATGGATAATCAGATGCAACTGACACTGGGGCCGATGCTGTATTTCTGGCCAAAGCAGGACGTTTTTAACTTCTACGCTGAAATGGCTGAATCGCCGGTTGATACCATCTATCTGGGGGAAACTGTCTGTTCTAAGCGTCGTCAGCTGAAACTGGATGACTGGCTGGGCTTGGCGCGCGAACTGCAGGAATGTGGCAAACAGGTCGTACTATCGGGGCTTGCGCTACTGGAAGCCGAATCGGAACTCAAAGCGCTGCGCAGAATCTGCAACAACGGTGACTATCAGGTGGAAGCCAATGATATGGCCGCGGTGCAGATGTTGAGTCAGCAGGGCGTGCCGTTCATCACCGGACCTTCGATCAATATCTACAATGTTCAGGTGCTGAAACGACTGTATCAAAGTGGTATGCGACGCTGGGTCATGCCGGTGGAACTGGGTGCTGAGACTCTGACCACACTGCTGCATCAGGCAGAACAGGATGGTTCGATGCCCGATCTGGAAACCGAAGTGTTTGCCTACGGCTGTTTACCGCTGGCATATGCGGCGCGCTGTTTTACGGCCCGTTATCGCAATGTGCCCAAGGATAACTGCGAATTCTGTTGTATCGAATATCCGGACGGTTTGATGATGCGCTCACAGGAAGGTAAAGCGCTATTCACCATGAACGGTATCCAAACCTTGTCGGCCGAGCACTATAATCTGGAACACGAGCTGGATCGGATGCAGGCGATAGGTGTCAACAAAGTGCGTATCAGCCCCCAGCGTGAAGGTTTAGGAGAGGTGATTGAGCGCTTTGCGGCACGCCTGCAAGGGGAATCTATCTCAGATACTATCCACATGATCAGTCAGGACCAATGCAACGGCTACTGGTATGGTGAGCCGGGGATTCAGTGGGTGGAGTGATGCGCCGATAGGAGCAAGAACAGGGACAAGATAAGCCAGTCATTCCCCTGCGGATGGCTGGCTTTTTTGTATTTGAATGTGGGATCGATCGCGGGCCTAAACGCTAAAGGCGCCAGCTTTTAACTGTGAATGTAACGGGTAGATAGACACCCATAGACCCGGAACAGCGGGGTATTGCCTTAGACGTCTTATACCTGATGGGGGAACCGGCGCTGCCATGTTAGGCACCGACTCTCATCACGCTCTTCATACAGGGCGATCGCTGATGGAAGGTCCATCTTAAAGCGGCGTTCACCGTTGTTGCCTATGGCTGATAAGCGCATCGTATACCACGCGGTAATCCCGCCTGCAGGTGGAGCCTCAAACGTTGGAAAAGCTGGATCATCCCCGGTATTCGCTAACCAATCATTCGCAAGTTCTGGATTGAGCACCATCGCTCTTGCCAACCCCACCGTATCAGCAGCGCCACTGGTTAGTGATTCCAACGCATCGATGCGCGTTTTGATTCCGCCTGTTACCTGTAACGGCACATCGGTCACTTGCTTCGCCCGGTGGGAAAACTCAACAAAGTACGGCCCCCCACCTGAAGCATCGGAGCTTGCTTTTGAGCCAGGAAAGTAGGTGCCACCACTTAACTCAATTAGATCAATCGAAGTACGATCCAGAATACGAATAGCCTCTAGAGCATCGTCCTGTGTTAAGCCTCCTTCGAGCTGGTCAGAGGAATTGATCTTAATCCCCACCGGGAATTGTGGTCCGACGGCCCGCCGAACCTTATCAATCACCTCGACGATAATGCGGCAGCGCGCTTCAATGGAACCACCGTATTGATCATTGCGACGATTGAACAATGGCGACAGAAACTGGCTGAGTAAAAAACCATGACCGGCGTGGATCTGAACGCCCGTGAATCCGACATCTTTAGCCCGTCGCGCGGTTCTGGCATACATATCAGGTAACTGCTCCACCTCTGCCCTGGACATACCCGCGCATTTAAAACTTCCAATCTCAAGCGCTGATGGCCCTGCAGGCTGGCTGATCGGTAGGTGAGACAATGCACCGGCATGGCCGATCTGAGGCCATATATGTGCCCCCTGAATTGTCGCTCGGGTAGCCAATGAGTTCAGCATTTGAAGATTAGAGTGGGGGCCTAAAACCAGGTTGCCAGGTTTCTCTGGAAAGCGGGGATCTCCCTGAACTTCACCAATTATCGACAGTGCAACTCCGCCTGTTGCCCATCTTTCATAGAGCCGAATCTGAGCGTCGGTCGGATTGCCTCCGCCGTCTGCAAGCGAATCAGACATGGCTGACTTTACTAACCGGTTTTTTAAAACGGCACCGCAAGGAAGTTCCAATGAACGGCTTAGTAGATGATGAGTGCCTGTCGCTTTAATCATGCCAGCTCCTTTAAAAAAGGCGTTTTAGTCATGTGTTCATTGCAGCTCACACAATGATCATCGAACTCTGGCAACGACGTATGCCTGTATCAGGCAGGATCTAACATGTACTTCTGTTGGTCAGTTACCGAATGAGTGAAGGACATTATTGATCTTCTTTAATAAACTAAAAACATAGCAATCATGTAAATACTATTAAGTAAAAGTTAATAATGAATACGTCAGACCTTAATCTGTTTATTCGGATCGCGGAAACCGGCAGCATCACCGAGTCTGCGAAACAGCAGGGAATCTCGACTGCGGCTGCCAGTTCTGCCCTCAAACGATTGGAAAAGCAGCTCGATATCCAGCTGTTTATCAGAACGACAAGACAGTTGCGGATTACATCGCAAGGGGAGCAATTTCTGTTTCATTGCCGTCAGGCTCTGGAGTCACTGGATCAGGGACGCATATCGGCCCAACAGATGATAGGGCGGGTTGGCGGAGAGCTGCGGCTTTCAGTGTCCTCAGATTTAGGGCGTAATCTGGTGCTACCCTGGATCGACGAGTTGATGGAGGCGCATCCTTCTTTGTCGATCGACTTGAACGTAGGAGACTCCATCTCCAATTTTTTTATGGACAAGGTTGATGTCGCACTACGTTATGGAAAGCCAGAAGATTCGACGATGGTTGCGTTTCATATTGCGACCATTGATAGAATCACCTGTGTATCGCCAGGCTATCTATCCAAATTTGGAGAGCCCTCTCATCCAGAGGAGTTAAGAGATCACAATTGCTTGTTGTACCGGCTTGATGGTCATCTTTTCAACCATTGGGAATATGCAGACACATCAGGCAGTTACGAGATAAAAGTAAGCAGCAACAGAGTCAGCAATGATACGGATGTTGTGAGACGTTGGGCTGTTGCAGGAAAGGGGATCGCTTATCGATCCCAGATAGATATCTCTGCAGATCTGAAGCGCGGAGAGCTGGTACAAATACTATCCGGTTATCAATCGCCTTCAGCACAGCTTTACCTGCTTTGTCCTAGCCGAAAGCAAGTAACCCCCGCGGTGATCGCGTTCAGAGAGATGCTGAGAGAAAAGTGCGCACATCTGGGTATACGGGCTAATTGACCATAGCTGGCCGTGCTCTGCTGTCTTTGCGAGGAGCCGACAAAGAACATGGCGTGCAGCTTTATATATCTATGATCTCTGCGCGTTAAGGTACATCGCCTTGCACACGTTTTACCTTAACGACCACAGACTATTTTTATCGCGTTGATGGTGTCTTACAGAGGTAATCGACTCGCAAGCTCTATCCCTTTACGCATGGCGCTGGGCATCTCATCCCAATCCACACTATCCAGTAGATTCTTCACCGCCAGCCCCAGCTCTGTGTTTCCCTCAATCAATAAACGACGCTGGAAGAAGAGGGTATCCGGGTCTTGTTCGCGGTTAGCAAGGATCAGGAAATCACGCGCTTCCCCTTTTATCCAGGCATCGGCGGTGTCACTGGCACACACAATCAATTGTTCATCTTCACAACTGATCACTACGCGTATTGCCAGGTCAGTGACCTCAAGGCCTAGCTGTTGCCCTTCTAAGAAATAGAACTCATCGTCTTCCAGAGGCTGTTTAAACGCTTGATTGAGCGCCTTTTCCAGCAAGTTTTTCTTCAGCTTAAATGGCAGAACCGATTCGGTTTTACTGATCACCCGGCTCACCAACGTAGAGGTATCAGGGCGGGGAAAGGGCAAGCGGGCGGTGAGAAGTGACATCAGATTACTCCTGTTTAGTGGCCGTTATGATAAGCGAAATTTAATTTTACCCCCTTGATATCAATCAAGGCTGACTTGTGCCTGTGTTCTGCAAAATGC